>CALHST010000380.1 GCA_938038825.1 uncultured Paracoccaceae bacterium
CATGGTGTGCGTTTCCAGATCCCTGTTTTAAAGCCCCGTGCACGGCTAACGATCGCCCCGCACCTGTGTGTTATTACGACACCCCTTTAAAGAGAGGTTAATGTAAGCAAAAAAGTGCAGTACACATCTCAGATCGGCACAGTGTCGTGTCGTCGATGGGTTAAGCAGATCCATCTAACGTCAAATAATCACGTCACTTGTCTGCAATTCAGCAGATGTGACATTGCTGATAAAGGCGACATCCCCGGCACCCAACTCAATCCGCAGACCACTTGGTCGGTCATCCATCAATGACTGCAAGGCCGCAAAGCTGGCAATCTCATAAGCACTGAAGTCCAAACGATCCGCCCCTTGGGCAAAGTCGCGGGCCTCGTCGAATCCCATACCAGGGGCGAATTGGAACATATCTGCCCCTGACCCGCCAATCAGCACATCATTGCCGCTGCCACCTGACAAAGTATCATTGCCATTTTCGCCAAGGATAAAGTCGCCTCCTTGATCGCCAAACAGCAAGTCGTTGCCCCCGCCCCCGCGAATATCGTCCATACCGCGCCCGCCATAAATGGTGTCAGCCCCGATATTGCCCCGCAGCGCATCGCCGCCCCCTTGGCCAAAAATCTCGTCCGCGTCTTTCCCGCCAGAGATGAAATCAGCACCGCTGCCCCCAAAGATCGTGTCAATTCCGGTCAGCCCATAAAGTTCATCATCCCCTGTGCCGCCCAAAATCCGTTCGTGCCCCACGTCACCTGTTATTTTGTCAGGGCCTGCACCACCATCCAGACGATCATTGCCCCCTTTGGATTTGATAATATCGCGTCCCGCACCGCCAAAAATTTCATTATAACCCGCGTCGCCAATTAAATAATCATCAAACTGAGTGCCCACCAATCCGTCGATATTGTTGAGAAAATCAAACCCGGCCGCCCAACCGTCTTGAGGGCCGCTTTGTGACTGCAAGGTGATGTAGACCGCACCATTCACGTCCGAATAATCGACCACGTCAAAGTCACCATCCCCAAAGATGTCATCGTTTCCCAACCCCGGTCGAAAGGTGTTGCGCCCGGCAGTTCCGATCAGCACGTCCCTTTGTGCGGTGCCAATCACACCGGTAATATCGCTCAACTGATCGCCCGTTGCATCGCCGCCGCTTGCCGTTTGCGCCAAAAGGTTCACCACAACCCCTTGCGCAGATCCAGCATAACTGACGATGTCTTGACCACCACCCCCGATGATCGTGTCTTGACCCAGACCACCTTGCAGAATGTCATCCCCTAAGCCGCCTTGCAGAAGATCGCGGCCCAAACCGCCTGACAATGTATCGGCGCCCCGCCCACCGCTGAGGGCATCATTCCCAGCGCCTCCCAAGAGAACATCGTTGCCTGCATCTCCCTGCAACACATCTTTGCCCGCGCCGCCGGACAGCGTGTCTCCCCCTGCCCCATCAGGCCCATCTGGCAAGGTCACCGCAACTGCCAACGTCGTGGCGGGGGTGTCAGAGGCTGTAAGAACGATGTCGATCTGATCGTCTTCTTCCAGGGTCAATCCCGAAACATCTGCATGAAATTTCAAACCCAACGGTGTGACAACAAAATCCGGCGGATTTATGGTGGTTTGCACCACGCCATTGACCAGCACATCAACCTTCGAGAGTTCTGAGATTTCTACAGGTGACGGCCAAAACCCGTCGAAAAATGCATCTGGCGTTTCAACGCGCTGCGCCGATCCGTTCAGCAAACCATCGTCTACAAGATCAAGGTGAAACAGGCTTGCCCCCGCCCCAAGCCCTATGGACCCAATCGTTGCGTTTAAGCCGGCCGGGTCGCGCAGTTGCGCGGCCTCGTTCGCAAAGGATGTGCCATCACCGGGCGCGCCGTCAGACAGAAACAACACGTGATTGCGACCATCCCCCATAGCCGCCAAAGCCGAAGCTGCGGTTTGCAACGGGGCTGTGAAGCTGGTGTTACCATTGATCGCGATGCCGACCAAAGCATCCGTTCCCTGCGCTGCGACCGCCCCCTGATACACGATTTCAGCCGCTGTGTCATACGCCACAATGGCCAGATCAGAGGCCCCAAGCCCTGCAAGGCTTAACTGATGAGACACGCGGTTAAAGCCGTCTATTGCCACATCAATCAATCGGTTTTGCAACCCATCGCCATTTAGATCTCCCACAGGGTTGGGTCCGGTATACAGGCTGTTCATGGTGCTGCTGGTATCAATGACATAGACCAGATTGAGCCCATCTTCCGGGATACCGGATCGCGTGATAGTGCCTTCAATCCAAGCGGCTGTTTGATCCGAGGCATCCGGCGCGGAGACACTCAGCGCCAGATCCAATCCCGTTTCGGAAATATACGTTTGACCGGTGCGAACTTGAGCAACACCGTCACCGCGTATCACGTCATCCCCGTCTTCACCTTGAAGCACATCTGCCCCGCCACCGCCGATGATATGGTCTGCGCCAGCCCCGGCTGACACCACATCTGCGCCGTAACCCGCATCCACGGTGTCGCGTCCGCCCCCTGCAAGAACGACATCCCCGCCATCCAGCGCGACAAAACGTTCATCCCGGTCTGACCCCGTCAGAATGTCGGCAAAGTCATTTCCGAAATACTCCGTTTGTTCAAAGAACCCTGTGAGCGCATAATTGACAATGCTTTGGGCCAACCCATGGGGAATTCCGTCTTCCATCGCTGCCGTAACGGGCCCAGAAAGCGTTTCCATCAGATCCGCCAATGCATTGGCATCCTGACTTTGGGACGCAAAACTTAGCACTGACATGCTTTGCCCCGGTGCCAATGTGACTTCAAAGCTATATTCTGCAATATCAACAGAGGTATAACCGGCCACTGATGCCGCTGCCCGCCCATCCCCAAATGCGATGCCCACATTTGGATCTCCGCTGCCAGACGTGGCATCGTCGTTGATGAAAAAACGATCCTCTGCCCCAAGGATCGTATCACCACTGGATGTCGCAATAATGTGCGACCCCGCGTCCGATCCAAAATTGCTTAACACGCGCAGGTTATAGGTGAGCGAAACCTCAGTTGTGTTGGTGGCTGTATCAATGAACCGGGCCCAAGGCTGATCCGTTGGCACATACACACGGCGTTCCAATGAAATTCCCGGCGTACTGATCGCATTGCCTGCACGAAACACGAATTGACGTCCGTTGAGTTCGATGTCTGCCGTTGCGCTAACCAGCACATCTGGATTGTCCAAGCCCGCATCAAACGCGTCTTGAGTGCCATCCGCGATCCGCCCATCGCTTTGGATGTCCCAAATGAACCCTTGCCCATCCAACAATGTGATCGGCAATGTCTGATCCATCAAAACCCCCAACGCGGCACGCATATCGACACTGCCCATGCGCCTGTGCACTCGGCTCGTTTCGCAGGAAAAACGGAAAAGAAGGTTTAAAAGGACATTGGGTTATACAGACGATACGAGACCTGTTTTCGTAAATTTTGCATTAATTGGCCCGCCACCCCACCGTTTCACCGCAAAGGCGTATCGGTTTGCGCACCATACCCGACGCCCAACGCCTTGTCGTGGACTTGGTGTTTAGGACTGCGCCCGCAAGGCGCTTTGACCCGTTTGTTGTCCTGCCGAAGCCTAAAAAAACCAAGCACCCCCCGCCCAAATCCAGTCGCTATTCACGCGTTGCACCACCGCCACCATTTACCCTGTGTGCAGCTCTTTTGCGCAGCCCCCTTGAGCCGCGCGCCAAAGCTCCCTATTTTCAGCATAAGCCGAAAGGATGCCCATGTTCGCAATTCCCGGAAAACAAGCTGTCTCGATGACAGATCGCGCCGCAGCGCAAATCTCGAAATTGATGGATCAAGGTGGCCACAAAGGCTTGCGTATTGGCGTCAAGAAAGGCGGCTGTGCAGGCATGGAATACACCATGGATTATGTGGACGAAGTCGCCGAACATGACGAAGTGGTCGAACAAAACGGCGCGCGGGTTCTGATTGCCCCAATGGCCCAAATGTTCCTGTTTGGCACAGAGATCGACTATGAAACGTCCCTTTTGGAAAGCAGCTTCAAGTTCCGCAATCCCAACGTGGCGGACGCCTGTGGATGTGGCGAGTCGATCAACTTCAAAACTGTGGACGAACTGCAAGCCGATCAAGGGTCTGCCTGACCCATGGCCGTGACGGAGGAACAGATCGCCTTCGTTCAAGACCTGTTCGCAGATGTCGGTCCCATCACCACACGCAAGATGTTTGGCGGGCTTGGAATTTACACGGACGGCACCATTTTTGCCCTGCTTATGTCTTCTGGAGAGTTGCGCCTGAAAGGCGTGGGTCCAATGATCGACGTGTTTAAAGCCGAAGGCTGGGAACAATGGACCTATACCCGAAAAGACGGCGCCGCGTCGTCAATGCCATATTGGCTGATACCAGAAGAACTTCTTGATGACCCACAAGACGCCAGCATCTGGGCCCGCCGTGCGTTGTCGCACCTGTAAGCATTCAGAAAACAGCCCACCGCATGTGGCTGTGTCAGGGCTGACAGTTGGGCATCACAGTTCAATATGCACGGGTACGCCAATTGACGGCCACGCAACGAGGTTAGTTTTTGTCTTTGGTAGATGTCGAACCTTAAGCGGCGCGATGCGCAGCTTCGGCGACGCGCAGTCCCGTGTCATGGGCCATATAGAAGGGTCGCGGGAGTCTTTCGGTTAAATCAAGCTCTCGCGCGATCCAGCTGTGATCTTGCAAACGGTCCAAC
>CALHST010000381.1 GCA_938038825.1 uncultured Paracoccaceae bacterium
AGAATTGATCCCGGTCTTGCCACCAACTGAACTGTCGACCTGTGCAAGTAACGACGTTGGAACCTGCACAAACCGCACACCACGACGCAAAATCGCCGCTGCAAAGCCGACAAGATCCCCAATAACGCCGCCGCCAAAGGCAACAACCACGTCACCCCGTTCCACTTTCAGCTCAAGCAACCATTCTACGGCTTCTTGCAGGTGGCCCCAGTTTTTTGTGGCTTCCCCCTGCGGGAGCAGCAACGTATCCATCGCAATACCCTCGGCCCCAAGCCCCGAGGCCAAGGCCGACAGATGTAAGTCCGCAACATGAGTATCAGCAATCACAGCGACTTTTGGGCGGCGCAACAAAGGGGCAACATACGCGCCCGCCTGTGCAATCAATCCCGGACCAATGACCACATCATATTCGCGTCCCGGCAAGGGAACATGAACAACTTCCTGCATAGCTTATTGGCTCTCCAGTACATCGGGGCGCGTCTTTAAGGCCGCGACCACGTAGTCTACCATGTCTTCAATTGCGTATCTTGGCTTGGACGTCACAGAAAGATCCGCCAAAGAATAAATCGGCACACGTGCGTCGTAAATTTCGCTGAGTGTGGCAAATGGGTTGTCTGTATTCAGTAAAGGGCGCGTCGTTTTATGGCGTACCCGAGACCACAAAAGCGCAAGATCCGCGTTCAACCAAACGGAAATTCCACGCGCCGAAATCGCAGCGCGATTGCGTTCCGCCAAAAATGCGCCGCCCCCTGTCGACAGGATACATGGCGCACCATCCAACAGGCGTTCAATCACCTGAGCCTCTTTTTCACGAAAAAAGGGTTCACCATCGCGCGCAAAAATTTCCGGAACGGTCATGTTGGACGCGGCTTCAATCTCGGCGTCGCTATCCAAAAACGGAACGTCCAATCGCGCAGCCAAGGCCTTGCCCACCGCAGTTTTCCCTGCCCCCATCATACCGACCATTGCGACTGTTTTATGCAATGTAAAATCTGACATACCGGGGTTTTCTGACACCACTGATTGCTGAATCTCGCTCATAAATCCGTGAATGACGTGATCTTGTCGAAAAGGCCATATATAAGTTGTGAAAAAGCAGATGAGGCAGTCGCATAGTTCATGCTGTGGCGTTTAATTAAACTTTTGATATTTCTGAGTATTCTGGCTTTTGCCGGTTTGGTGTCCTATGCGTATTTGGGACCGTATTTTGGCGTTGATTTTTCTGCGCCTCAATCGGAAATCCGGGAACCGGTGACTTTGGATGCGAATTAGCGCGGCACTTCTTACGGCTTTGGCCCTATCAGCGCATGACGCCGTCGCACAGACTTCATCGGACCCGCTGTCCGCGATTGACTGGCTTTCTGAAAATGCAAAACCCGTGGCCCAATCGCGCGCAGAACCCCCAGTCAGTCGCACTGCCGGAACACCTGATGTGTCTGTTGTCGCCTTGGGTGATTCCGTTCGCAAGCGTTTGGGCTTACTTCCATTTGAGGTCACGCAGCTTAAGCCAAACTTGTGGGCAGGGTCTGACGCCGACCGTTTGGCGCGCTTGCTCGGTCAATCGGTGCGACAAAGATTGCCAGCAGGACAAGAGCTGTTGATCACTCTACTTTTGGCAGAAGCCGATGATTTGCCAATCGCCCATCAGGCTTCAGCCTGGACCGCTGCGCGCATCGAAGCCCTTAGCACATTGGGTGCAGTGGATCCTGCCTTGGCCTTAGTTGAACAAGCAGACCCCACGTCCAGCCCAAATATCTTTGCCCGATGGCTTGATTTGTCGCTGCTTGCAAAGTCAGAGATCACGCCCTGCCAAGCCCTGATCGCAAGTCCTGCGTTAAGTACAGATAAGGCTGTGCAGATCTATTGTACGGCGCGCGCCGGCGACGTTCATACTGCGATTTTGCTGTTTGGAACCTCAGCTGTGTTGGACACTTTGAGCGACACACAAGAAGCCTTGCTGGGCCGTTTTTTGGATCCCGACCTATTCGAGGACGATCCCATGCCCCGCGCGCCAGTGCGCCCGGACCCGTTGACTTTCCGCTTGTTTGAAGCGGCCGGTGCCACGTTACCAACAGCCCCTTTGCCCCGCGTGTTTGCGCATTTTGATCTTAGTACCGACGCAGGCTGGAAAGCACAGCTTGAAGCGGCCGAGCGTTTGGCACGGGCAGGCACATTGCCATCAAACCAATTGTTGGGCCTTTACACAGAACGCAAGGCTGCTGCGTCCGGTGGTATTTGGGATCGCGTGCGCGCGCTGCAAGCGTTTGATGCGGCCTTGCAGGCAAATGACACGGGCAAAATTGCCCAAACCCTACCGGCAATCTGGCGTGGGATGAAAGCCGCTGGCTTGCAGACCCAGTTTTCCGAATTGTTTGCACCACGCTTAACAGCAGCGGACCATGCTCCGGACGTGCAGCGCATTGTGTTTCATATGACGCTATTGTCCCATGCCTTCAAGGACGCCGTTCTGCCAAATGAAGCAAACAAAACCGATAAGTTTTTAATGTCAGTCGCCGAAGGGGCCGCGAACCCCACGCTCACCTCAACAGATATTTCACGGGCCGTGGCTGATGGGTTTGCAGCACACGCCGAGGTGTCGAACTCTGTGAACGATGCTGACGACGGTCAATCGGGCGAAGCGTTGTTGCAGGTTTTGGCCAAGATCAGCGATGCGGGGCGCGGCGATGCGGCCGCTTTGCGACAAGCCATCAGTGATTTAAACGCGCTGGGCCTTGGTGATTATGCCCGCAGAACAGCGCTGCAAGCGTTGATCCTTTTGGATAACGGATAAGCGCATGACACAGGTACGCTGGATTTCGACCTTTCTGGAAGCCCAAGCCGCCGAACGCGGTGCCGCAAACAATACACAACAGGCTTACGCGCGCGATTTGATGATCTTTTCCGACTGGTTATCAGCCAAGGGTGCAAAATTTGAAACGCTGACCCGCGATGATGTGGAAGCGTTTTTGATTGATTGCGAAGCAGAAGGGCTCGCCAAATCAACCCGTGCCCGGCGTTTATCCGCGATTAAGCAATTGTTCCGCTTTGCCTTCGAAGAAGGCTGGCGCACAGACAACCCGGCAATTCAGATTACCGGCCCAGGACGCGACAAACGTTTGCCCAAAACACTGACCCATGACGAGGTGGATCGGTTGCTGGATGCCGCGCGGTCCGTTGGGCGATCAAAACAGGACCGCATCCGCAACACATGTCTGATGGAGCTTCTTTACGCCACGGGTATGCGGGTCACGGAACTCGTGTCATTGCCGATCTCGTCGGCACGGGGCGATCCGCGCATGCTGTTGATCCTTGGAAAAGGGGGCAAAGAACGCATGGTTCCCCTGTCACCCGATGCCCGTGATGCATTGGCGGAATGGTTGGTTACCCGAGATTCGATGGATGACTTGGCAAACAAACAGGGTAAACAGCTGTCGAAATACCTCTTTGCGTCTCGGGGTGCTGCTGGGCACCTTACCCGGCATCGTTTCTATATGTTGATCAAAGAGCTGGCTGTGGCGGGGGGCGTGTCACCTGCCAAAGTGACCCCACACACTTTGCGCCACGCGTTTGCGACCCATTTGTTGGAAGGCGGCGCAGATTTGCGAGCCATCCAAACATTGCTGGGTCACGCGGACGTGGCCACCACCGAGATTTACACACATGTCCTGCAAGAACGGTTGTCTCAGCTGGTTCTGGATCATCACCCGTTGGCACGCGACGATCTGCAAAGTTCTGGTGGCAAGACATCTTCGGATGGCCAATAACCGGATAAAAGCGCGTCATTATATCCTTGGGTCAAGCCACGTGCCGCCATACCGTGTGCCGCAGCTTTAAAGTCATACGACAAACGGTGCACAGTCACACTGTCCCCATCCAAAATCGCAAACCGTGTTTCGGGATGACCATCGTGCGGCGGCATCCCAATGACACCCGCGTTGATCCATTGTCCAAAGGCAAATTGGCGTTGAAAGTCGAGTCCTGAATGGCCGGAAATCACGGCGTCGATTACGCCAACATGTTGATTCAGAGAGGCCCATTCTGCTTCGAACTCGGATTGCGCCATTGTGGGCCACATAAACCGCGACACGTCGCTGGGCGCGCCATGCACCACGCAATAACGGCGCCCTGAATACGTGAACACAATCCAATCTGGGCATTGGGACATCCACACACGGTCATCTGCACTCATTTGCGCGGATGCATGGGCAAACCACGTGCGCGACAACAGATCACATGCCGTGCCGTCCTCGAATCCGCAGCCACAATCCGTTGCACCCGCCCCAAGGCTATGTTCCATGTTCCCAGCAACCACAGGACAGCCAAACGCACGGATGGCGGCAACTGTCGCGGATGCATCCGCACAATAGGCCACAACATCCCCGGTGCAGATGCAGTTTTGCGCCGCGATTCCGCGCGCGCGGGCTTCCGAGATCACAGCCTCGGTCGCCTGTAAGTTGGAATACGGGCCGCCAAACAACAAAACTGGGCCGGAGAGCGTGCCTAAATCTCTGATTCGCATGACATTCCCTTGAACCAACGCTTTTCGCGCCCCATAACATGCACCAGAGGTAATCGCAGTCCCCATGGAAACCATATCACCTGTTCTTGATAGCGCATTTTGGATCACCGCAGGTGTGGTCTTGTTTTTGCTTGTATTGTCCGCGTTCTTCTCGGGCTCTGAAACCGCGTTGACCGCCGCGTCGCGCGGTAAATTGCGCACGCAAGCGGACAAAGGATCCAAAGGGGCCGCCACAGCATTGGCCATCACCGAAGACAATGAACGCCTGATCGGCTCTGTCTTGCTGGGCAATAACCTGGTGAACATTCTTGCAACGTCACTGACCACTGCGTTGTTCACGCGCACCTTCGGCGAATCCGGATTGGCGCTGGGCATGGCCACATTGGTGATGACAGCGTTGATTTTGATCTTTGCGGAAGTCATGCCCAAAACATATGCCATCACCAATTCGGAATCCGCAGCCGCCATGGTGTCGCGCCCGATTGCGTTGGTGGTCAAGATTTTTTCGCCCATCGTTGGCGCTGTGCGCCTGATGGTGCGCAGCGTCCTAAGTTTGTTTGGTATCAAGACGGATCCGGATAGTCACATTATGGCCGTGCGCGAAGAAATCGCCGGTGCTTTGCAATTGGGCCATTCCGAAGGAGTTGTCGAAAAAGAAGACCGGGACAGGATCTTGGGTGCGCTTGATTTGGCAGACCGTACTGTCGAAGAAATCATGTTGCATCGTTCAGGCATCGAGATGATCAACAGTGCCAACGCACCGCACGAAGTCCTGCAGCAATGCCTGACATCCAACCACACCCGCCTGCCCGTCTTTCAGGATGACCCGGAAAACATCATTGGTGTGATCCATGCCAAAGATCTTTTGCGGGCGATGTATTCGGAAATTGGTGGCCCCGATGGGGACGCCGCCAAACTGGCGAATTTTGAAATCACTGGCGTTGCCAACCCGCCATATTTTGTGCCCGAAACAACAACCCTGGACGACCAGATGCGCCAGTTCTTGCGACGGCGCACGCATTTCGCATTGGTTGTAGATGAATATGGCTCTTTGCAAGGCTTGATAACGCTGGAAGACATTCTGGAAGAAATCGTGGGCGAAATCACGGATGAATTTGATCCAGATGATGCAGACCCCGTGGTTGCGCAATCCGAAGACGGGGCGTTCCTTGTCGAAGGTGCGATGACAATCCGTGACCTTAACCGCGCCAAGGATTGGAACTTGCCCGACGAAGAAGCCAACACTGTGGCGGGACTTGTGATTCACGAAGCGCAGATGATTCCCACCGTTGGTCAGGTGTTCAGCTTTCATGGGTTCCGCTTTCAGGTCGAAGGTCGGCAAGGTAACCGGATCACACATCTGAAAATTCGCCCCCTGTGATCCGCTCATCCAATTTGCAGGGCATTCTGCTGATGGTGGTTGGCATGGCCGGCCTTGCCATCACGGATGCTTTGCTGAAATTGCTGGGGGGTGCCGTTCCGCTGGGTCAATTGCTGATCATTCAGGGGATTGGCGGCACAGTGATCTTCGGCACTTTGGCCCTGCGGCAAGGGGATACCAATTGGGTGGCGAACTTCCTTTTGCCCGTGGTTTTGTGGCGCAACCTATTTGAAATGATTGCGGCACTCAGCTTTCTAACTGCGCTTGTCTTAGTGCCGCTGTCCACACTCTCAGCAATTTTGCAGGCCAATCCGTTAATCGTGACACTAGGCGCCGCTCTTTGGTTTAAGGAACCTGTAGGCGCGCGCCGTTGGGCTGCGATATGTGTGGGACTGTTTGGTGTATTGTTGGTCATTCAACCGTGGTCCGATTCCTTTGGGGCTTTGGCTTTGTTATGCGTCCTTGCCACTGTTGCGTTGGCGGTCCGAGACTTGATCACACGCCGTTTACCCAAAGACCTGTCAACCTATCAGGCCGCCACCTATGCGATTGTCACCATGATCCCCATTGGCTGTCTTGTTCTGCTTGTCACGGGCGATTCGATGATCCGCCCAAATACGACTCAAACGCTTTTGCTGATCACGACGGTTCTGACGATGCCGATTGGGTATTTCGGAATCACTGCCGCCATGCGAGTTGGCGATGTCGCTGTTGTGACACCATTCCGATATACCCGAATTTTGTTTGCATTGATCCTTGCCGCTGTGATTTTCAAAGAGCGCCCCGATGCTTTGACACTTCTGGGCGCGGCTATCATTGTGGCATCCGGACTTTACACGATTTGGCGCGAGCATGCGCGGCGTGACGCCTAAGGTCTTCCATATGCCGCAGCGCGGCGGTATGAGGGCGCTAACACAACCAAAGGACATACCCCCATGAGCACCATTATCGATATCCACGCCCGCGAGATCCTGGACAGCCGCGGCAACCCAACTGTTGAAGTGGATGTGGTACTGGAAGATGGCACCATGGGGCGCGCGGCTGTTCCCTCGGGCGCATCGACAGGCGCTTATGAAGCGGTCGAAAAGCGAGACGGCGACAAAGCGCGCTATATGGGCAAAGGGGTTCTTGAAGCCTGTGCCGCCGTAAACGGCGAAATTGCCGAGGCCCTGCTTGGCAGCGACGCCACAGATCAAGTCGACATTGACGAAGCGATGATCGAACTTGATGGCACGCCAAACAAAGCCCGCCTTGGGGCGAACGCAATCCTGGGGGTCTCTTTGGCAACGGCCAAAGCCGCGGCAGATTTCTGCAGCCAGCCCTTGTATCGCTATGTCGGAGGCACTTCCGCGCGGGTCCTGCCCGTTCCCATGATGAACATCATCAACGGTGGTGAACACGCGGATAACCCAATCGATATCCAAGAATTCATGATCATGCCTGTTGCTGCCGAAAACATCCGCGAGGCTGTGCGCATGGGGTCCGAAGTGTTTCATACACTGAAAAAGGAATTGTCCTCCGCTGGTTTGGCAACAGGTGTCGGCGATGAAGGTGGCTTTGCACCCAATTTGTCTTCGACCCGCGATGCTTTGGATTTTATCCTGAAAGCCATTGAAAAGGCTGGGTATAAACCGGGGGATGAAATCCATCTTGCGTTGGACTGTGCCGCAACTGAATACTTTAAAGACGGTAAGTATGTCCTTGCAGGAGAAGGAAAAACCCTGTCATCCGAGGAAAACGCGGCCTATCTCGCGTCACTGGTGGATGATTATCCCATTATTTCCATCGAAGATGGCATGGGCGAAGATGACTGGGACGGTTGGGTTGCCCTTACAAACGCCCTTGGCGATCGCGTCCAGCTGGTCGGCGACGACTTGTTTGTGACCAATCCCGAGCGGCTTGCAGATGGCATCAAAAAGCGCGCTGCAAACTCGATGCTGGTCAAGGTCAACCAAATCGGATCGCTGACAGAAACCCTTAAAGCAGTTGAGATGGCGCACCGTGCCGGGTTTACAAATGTGATGTCGCATCGTTCCGGTGAAACCGAAGATGCCACAATCGCTGATTTGGCTGTTGCCACCAATTGCGGTCAGATCAAAACCGGCTCTCTTGCGCGTTCTGACCGGTTGGCAAAATACAATCAACTCATTCGGATCGAAGAAGCCCTGGGTGAAAGCGCTGAATATGCAGGACGCGGCATTTTGCGGTGACCGCTCTCAGAAGCACTTTCGGTGAATAATAAATTTTCCATGGGCGACATTTAAGCGGTTTTTTGCCCATGGTCTGATTTGTACGTTGTCAGCTATCAGCGACCAGCACTTAATGAACCCGTGTCACCTGTTGTAACCTCCCACGATCCCCTTCATTTGGACGCACATGAACGACGCGCGCCTAAAGATACAGGTGCGCACGCTTGGATCGTACTGTCTGAACTCAGAGCTTCGGATCTGGCGTCACCAGTCGAAGTCATTGGCCGTTATGCGGTGGTCTCTTTGTCCGCAGCAACGCTGTTCGCGGTCACATGGAATTGGGTCTTTCTATTTTGGCTCGCCGCATATGCTTTATCGACCGGTGTTTTCTACGGGTTGCTTTTGAATATACGGCCCGAGAACGCCCAAACGCATATGGTCCCGATGATATTGCTGGCCATGGTAACAAGCGTTGTGTTTACGTCTATGCCGCTGTGGTTATGGCTGTCCGATGAAATCGCATCATTCAAAGCACTTGCTGTTTTTGCCATTGTTGGGCTGGCGATGTTCAACATTCATCGACATCACCGATGGTCTGCAATTGCTATTTGGGATTGTATCTGGACCATTCTTTCGGCTGCAATCATAACTGCGTTGTATTTGCCCGATTTGCCAAACATCACGCATTACTCTGTCGTTCTGGTCGGATTTGTCGCCAGCGCCACCTATTTCGTGCTGTCTTTGCACAACACAATACGCGACCGCACCCAGCTGCGCGCAAGCCAAACCCGCGCGGTGGTCGAACAAAAGGCACATACGACCCACCAGCTCACCGCTGGCATTGCACATGATTTCAACAACACGCTGACCGCCATTCAAGGTCATATCGAGTTGGCGGAAATCACAGATGATCCACTGGAACGCCAAGACTTGTTAGCACAGGCGAAACTGTCGACAAAACGCGCCGGAAAGGTGGTTACTCAGATGCGGGCCTATGCCGGCAAATCGCGCCTGAAAATCGAAAATGTTCGCCTCGCAGAATATTTGGACGTCTTCAAAAACGAAATCGAAACAAGCACATCCTGGGCCCTTCAGCTTGACGTGACAGTGCCGCAAAACGATTTAAGCATCGACGTCGATAAATCTCTTTTACACTGTGCGCTCAAACATCTGGTCTGTAACGCCCACGAAGCGATGGCCCATTCAGACGGCAATATTGCACTGAACGTGAAGACGACCCGACTTGGTTCGCCCAAGGCACACAAAAAGGGCAATGCGACAGACGTCGAATATGTTCAGTTTGATATTCGTGACGCAGGCCCCGGTATTGAAGAGACCATAATGCATAAAGTTATGGATCCTTTTTTCACCACCAAAGCCCCGGGCCGCGCTGCAGGACTGGGCCTGTCGATGGTCAAAGGGTTTGCAAAACAATCTGGTGGATTTCTGGAGTTACACAACTTGCCAATTGCTGGCTTGCAAGCGTCATTGATCCTGCCGCGCACACGACCACATTAAATGGATCTATATGTGCAATACCGAGCCAACGGGCCCGAGCCGAATGTTTTCAACATCTGGTGGACTTAGGCAGATGAATCACACCGAAGCCTTGGCGCTGTTATCGAAAGAAGACAAAGCACAGCTGCAATCACGATCTGATCTAATGGGTTTATACCACCTGAGTGGCTATTTGGCGGTATTGGGCATCACAAGTTCAGCGATTATTTTGCAGATACCGGGGTGGTGGTTGGCGCTATTGCCACATGGGATCTTGTTGGTTTTTCTCTTCACCCTGTCGCATGAGGCAACCCATCAAACGCCCTTTGCCACGCGTTGGGTGAACGAGCTGGTGGGCCATATCGTTGCGCCCATTCTAACTTTGCCGTTTTTGTGGTTCCGATATTTCCATCTCGCCCATCACAAACACACAAATGATCCAGACCATGATCCTGAAATTGCGGGGCATCCGCGCCCAAACAATTGGGCCAGTTACATCGTGTATTTGTCCGGGTGGGGGTATTGGTCCGCTATGTATCGCACAATATTCATGTCGGCGATGGGACAAACATCTGCGCCCTATTTGCCAGACAGAAAGCGCAAAGCGATCATGCAAGAAGCGCGGGTCGTACTTTTGATTCAGTGCGCCGCTGTCAGTTCGTTGTTTTGGTCACCGTTGGCACTTTGGTTGTGGATTGTGCCGGTGCTGATCGGGCAACCGTTCTTACGGCTTTACCTTTTGGCGGAACATGGGCTGTGCCCCCCAGTGGCGAATATGTTGGAAAACACACGCACGACGTTCACCAATCGGCTTGTTCGGTGGCTTGCCTGGAACATGCCATATCACATCGAACACCATTCTGCCCCGAATGTTCCGTTCCACCACCTGCCGAAATTACATCAACACTTGGTGCCTTATCTGCGAAGCACGTCAGACAGTTACACGCAGTTCACGAAAGACTACGCTGCACAGTTAAAGGATTAAGGGCGGCTTAACGTTCCCCCACCCACTGCAGCGCTGACACCCGTTGTGGACGGGCAAGACGTTGGCAATCCGCGCGCCACACGGGCGGCCAGAAAGGCAAAGGCTTGGGCTTCCAACATATCGCCATTCAAACCGACATCTTCCACCGGGACCACTGGACAATCCAACGACACAGCCAGCATTTCCATAAGCACCGGGTTTAAGCGGCCTCCGCCAGTGACCAGAACTTGGCAGGGCGGTTCGGGGCAATGTCCCATACCCGTTACCACTGCCGCGGCGCACATGCCTGTTAACGTTGCCGCGGCGTCCGCATTGTTCAATTCAGCCACCAAAGTGATCATTTCCGCAAAATCATTTCGATCCAGCGACTTGGGCGGGATGCGCGAAAAATATGGCTCTGACAGAAACAGTTCTAACGCGCCGGTTTCTATGGTTCCCTTGGCGGCGATCTCACCGTTCTTGTCAAATGGCAAACCCAATCGCGCCGTCAGAAGATCGTTGACTGGCGCATTGGCCGGGCCTGTGTCAAACGCCAGTAAGGCATCGGTATCGGTCGCTTGGGCTTTGCGCGGATCCACATAGGTTACGTTGCCAACACCGCCCAGGTTCAGAAACATCAATGGCGTGTCCGCTTTGATGTGATGGGCCAGCGCAAAATGATAGAACGGCGCAAGTGGCGCGCCCTCGCCACCCATTCCAACATCAGCGCTGCGAAAGTCCCAGACAACCGGAACCCCCAACGTATTGGCCAAGGACGCCCCGTCACCCACTTGCAATGTCCCGCGGTCGCGCGGTGCATGCGCCAAGGTCTGACCGTGAAAGCCAATCAGATCCGGTTGGAACTGCGCCAAAATCTCTGCATGTGCGGACTGAACAACTTGGGTTGCGGCGTCAACGATAGGGCCTTCCCAATGGCCCAAGGCTGCGCGGATCACATCACGTTCTGAGTCCGAATATGGTCGATAAGCGGTTTCACCGAATTCGAAAATCGATTCTCCGTCCGTGCGCAACATCGCCGCATCCACACCGTCCAGAGATGTACCACTCATGGCACCCAACACCCACATGGGTTTTGCTTGATCTGCTGCCCGTGACATGCTCTTTTCCTTTTGCGCGCCCTTGCCTATAGATGCCCCGCGACTAAGCCCGGAGGCAAGACATGACCTACCACCCTAAATCCGATTTTCTGGATGTGATGATCACGCGTGGCTATTTGGCCGATTGCACGGATTATCAAGGTCTGGATGACGCATTAATGGCTGGGGTTGTTCCTGCATATATCGGCTATGACGCCACTGCCAAGTCACTGCATGTTGGTCACTTGATGAACATCATGGTGTTGCGCTGGTTCCAGAAAACGGGCGGCAAACCCATTACCCTGATGGGCGGCGGCACAACCAAGGTTGGCGATCCCAGCTTCCGGTCGGATGAACGGCCGCTTTTGGATGAAATGGCGATTGATGCCAATATTGGCGGGATGAAAACCGTTTTCAAAAAGTACTTGTCCTATGGCGACAAGCCGACAGATGCGGTGATGTTGAACAACGCCGAATGGCTCGACAACCTAAACTACCTTGAGTTTTTACGTGACATTGGGCGGCATTTTTCGGTGAACCGTATGCTGGCCTTTGAAAGCGTGAAGTCGCGGTTGGACCGCGAGCAGTCCCTAAGCTTTCTTGAGTTCAACTATATGATCCTGCAAGCCTATGACTTTTTGGAATTGAACCGCCGCTATGGTTGTTTGTTGCAGATGGGCGGATCGGACCAATGGGGCAATATTGTCAACGGGATCGACCTGACGCGTCGCGTTCTGGACACCGAGATTTACGGGCTGACGACACCTCTTTTGACGACATCTGATGGTCGTAAGATGGGCAAAAGCCAAGGCGGCGCAATCTGGCTGAATGACGAGATGTTATCGTCTTATGAGTTCTGGCAGTTCTGGCGCAACACAACGGATGCCGATACGGGTAAATTCCTGAAAATCTTTACCGAACTTCCTGTTGATGAATGCGATCGCCTCGGGGCGTTGGAAGGGTCCGAAATCAACGAAGGCAAAATCATTCTTGCCAACGAGGTCACAGCCTTGCTGCATGGTGCAGACGCGGCCAAAGCGGCAGAAGCGACTGCGCGCGAAGTGTTTGAAAAAGGCGGTGTTGGCGATGATCTCCCCACTTTGGCAGTAACCGCCGAAGAATTGGGGGATGGTATGTCCATCGTGCAGTTGATTGTGAAATCTGGTCTGGCCAAGTCAGGCAAAGAGGCCAAGCGCCTGATTTCCGAAAATGGTGCCAAGCTCGACGATGCTCCTTTGACGGATGCCGGTTTGATGATTAACGCCGCAGCGTTGTCCAGCCCAATCAAACTGTCAGCGGGCAAGAAACGCCATGCTCTGGTGACGTTGAATGGCTAATCTTTTGTCCCGCACCGCCACGACATTCGCCCCCCCTGTGATGGAGGCACGTCGCTGGCTTGAGGGTGTCACCTTCCCGGATGACCGTCCCTTGATCAATGTCAGCCAAGCAGCCCCGGTGGATCCACCGCCGCCCGCCTTGCGCCAGGCCATGGCAGATGCTGCTGTCAACAATGATGCCGCGCATCTTTATGGGCCTGTTTTGGGGCTTCCTGATTTGCGCGAAACGCTGGCTGCAAAAACGTCTTTGTTTTATGGCGGGACAGTTGGTACTGGTCACGTTGCGATCACATCGGGCTGCAATCAGGCCTTTGCAGCAGCGATTGCATCTTTGTGCAGCGAAGGGGACAACGTTCTGCTCCCCACGCCTTGGTATTTTAACCACAAGATGTGGTTGGATATGGCCGGAGTGACTGCGGTGCCTATCAAAACGGATGCGGGCCTGCTGCCGGATCCTGAGAAAGCCAAGGCGCTGATCACGCCCCGCACCAAGGCCATTGCCTTGGTCAGCCCCAACAATCCCGGTGGCGTGGAATACCCCAAAGACGTGCTCACCGCATTTCGTGATCTGTGTCGCGCGGCTGGTATCAAACTGATTTTGGATGAAACCTACCGCGATTTTCACAGCCAAACTGGCGCGCCACATGATCTATTTGCAGATCCCGATTGGGACGACACGCTGATCCACCTGTATTCGTTTTCCAAAGCCTACCGTCTGACCGGACATCGTGTTGGTGCTTTGATCGCGGCGCCGGCGTGTTTGGCCGAAGTCGAAAAGTTTCTGGACACTGTTGCCATTTGCCCCGGTCAGCTCGGCCAGATTGCGGCACTTTGGGGCATGCACCATCTGGATGCATGGCTGGCCGGTGAGCGATTGGAAATTCTGAACAGACGTGCCGCCATCGAAGCAGGCTTTCCAAAGCTTGCAGCCAAGGGGTGGAAGCTGATGGGTGTGGGCGCCTATTTTGCCTATATGCAGCACCCAATTGATATGGCGTCCGATGTGCTTGCCCAAAAGATGGTGACGGATGTCGGCGTTTTGTGCCTGCCCGGAACCATGTTCCACCCATCAGATCACCCCGAAGCCGCCCACCAACTGCGTATTGCGTTCGCAAACATTGATTCCGACGGGATAAACACGCTTTATGACCGTCTCGCGATGATCTGAACCGTTCGGATGCGCTTCGCGCTTGCCCCCGGCAGGCCCCTGAAATATTGAGTTTCTAATAATTGCGCAGCGCATGAACGAGGGCAGTCATGTCTAAAAAGAATACGACAACCAAAACCGCGGGTATGGTCCTTGTTGGTTTGCTGATCCTTGGCTTGGCCGGATTTGGTGCCGGCAACATTGGCGGCAACATCCGCTCGATTGGAACGGTGGGTGACAAACCGATTTCGACGCAGTCCTATTTCAGCGCGATTCAGCGGCAATTGTCCGATATTCAGCGCCAAACTCAGCAGTCCATGACGTTCGCGCAGGCGCGCGAACTGGGGGTGGACCGTGCCGTATTGCAGCAATTGATCGCTGCCCGCGCACTTGATTACGAAGCAAGCCAATTGGGCCTGTCGGTGGGTGATGAAAACGTGCGCGATCAGGTTTTGAACATCGGTGCGTTCCAAGGTTTGGACGGCTCGTTTGATCGCGAATCTTATGAATTTGCGCTGGACCAACAAGGTCTGACAGTGAACCAGTTTGAAACCACACTGCGCGAAGAGACCGCGCGTACACTGCTGCAAGGTGCTGTCGTGAATGGCATATCCGCACCAGACAGCTTTACGAACATTCTGATCAACTATGCAGGCGAACAGCGGAATTTCCGTTGGGCGTCTTTGGATGCTTCCGTTTTGGAAAACGCGTTAGAGTCCGCATCGGATGCAGAAGTGCGCGCTTATTACGACGATAACACAGACCAATTCACACTGCCTGTGACCAAGGCCATTACGTACGCATGGCTGACACCAGACATGCTGATTGACACGGTGGAAGTGGACGATGATGCCCTTCGCACGGCGTATAACGAGCGCATCGATGAGTTTGTCCAACCAGAACGTCGCTTGGTCGAACGTTTGGTCTATTTAGACGAAACTGCAGCGTCGGAAGCAAAAGCCGCGCTGGACGATTCCAGTAAAACATTCGAAGCACTCGTCGATGAGCGTGGTCTGGAATTGGCCGATATCGACTTGGGTGACGTTGGACGTCTTGAACTCGACTCGGCTGGCGAAGCCGTTTTTGGCGCTGATGTTGGCGACGTTGTTGGCCCCGTGGCATCTGATCTTGGCCCTGCCCTGTTTCGTGTGAACGGCATTTTGCCTGCGCAGTCTGTCGACTTTGAAGACGCCAAAAGCACATTGCGCGAATCCGTGGCTCTGCAACGCGCCCAACGTCTGATCGAACAAGAAGCCGAAGGGTATGACGATCTTTTGGCTGGGGGTGCGACGCTGGAAGAGCTGGTTGGTGAAACCGAACTTCAATTGGAACAGATTAATTGGAACCAAGGGTCCGGTGGTGGGATCGCAGCTTATGAAAGCTTCCGCCGTGCTGCTGCAGCCGTTACCGTGGATGACTTCCCCGAAATCATCACGCTGCAAGACGGTGGCATCGTCGCATTGCGTTTGGACGAGGAACTGCCAGAGCGTCCCAAACCCTATGAAGACGCCAAAGACGCTGTAAGCACCGCGTTAGAGGCAAGCCGCACCCAAGACGCCCTGACAACACGCGGTGAAGAACTTGCTGCGCAAATCGTTGCGGGCGAAACCTTTGCCGGGCTCGGACTAACCGTGACCGAAGAAGAAGGCCGCACGCGTGGCGCCTTTGTTCCGCGCACACCGAACACCTTCATCAACGATGTGTTCGACATGACACCGGGCGACGTCCAAGTGATCGCCGGCAATGGCATCGTCACTATCGTCGAATTGGATTCGGTCGCTGAACCCGCTGAAAACGAAGAAACACAACAATTACGGGACTCGTTCAAAACCCAGTTGGATCAGGCTTTGGCGCAAGATCTGTTCCAGATCTTTTCCAATGACGTGGCTTTGCGCGCAGAAACACGCATTGACCAAAACGCTGTTGAAGCCGTTAACGTGAACTTCCCCTGAACCATGGCTTTGATTCCCGAATACGACATCTTTGCCCAAGGGTATGACTCCGGCGAAAACCAGATCGTTTACACGCGGTTGGCAGCGGATCTGGACACGCCGGTATCCTTGATGCTGAAACTCGCTGGCAACGCCAAAAATGCGTTCATGCTGGAATCGGTCACCGGTGGCGAAGTCCGAGGGCGCTATTCCATCATCGGGATGAAGCCAGACCTGATCTGGCGTTGCAATGGCGCGGCGTCTGCCGTGAATCGGCAAGCCCGCTATGACGATACAAGCTTCGAAGACGTTGCAGGCAATCCATTGGATACCTTGCGGGCTTTGATCGCTGAAAGCAAAATTGATTTGCCTGACGATCTCCCGCAGGCCTGTGCCGGTTTGTTTGGGTATTTGGGGTATGACACTGTCCGTTTGGTCGAACACTTACCCAACATCAATCCTGACGTCCTGGGTGTTCCGGACGCCATCATGCTGCGCCCCTCTGTGATTGCCGTGCTGGACGGCGTCAAAGGCGAAGTGACTGTGGTCTCCCCCGCATTTGTGTCATCGGGCGGCACTGCAAAAGCCGCCTATGCGCAAGCGGCCGAGCGTGTCATGGACGCGGTGCGCGATCTGGAACGTGGCCTACCCGGCGAAGAATTGGGTCTGGGTGACGCAGCCACAACACGTGACCCTGTCAGCAATTTCACGCATGAGGGCTATAAAGCCGCTGTAGAAAAGGCCAAAGACTATATCCGTGCTGGCGACATCTTTCAGGTGGTCCCGGCACAACGCTGGACACAAGATTTCCCGCAATCTCCCTTTGCGCTTTATCGGTCACTGCGGCGCACCAACCCATCCCCCTTTATGTTCTTTTTCAACTTCGGGGATTTCCAAGTCGTTGGTGCCTCGCCAGAAATTCTGGTGCGCGTCTTTGGATCCGAAGTTACCATTCGCCCCATTGCCGGCACCCGCCGCCGTGGCGCCACCCCCGAAGAAGATCGCGCCTTGGAAGCTGACTTACTGGCGGACAAGAAAGAGCTGGCAGAACATCTGATGTTGCTGGATCTGGGTCGCAACGATGTGGGTCGAGTCGCAAAAATCGGCACAGTACGCCCCACCGAAGAATTCATTGTGGAACGCTATTCCCATGTGATGCATATCGTGTCCAACGTGGTTGGCGAATTGCATGACGACAAAGATGCACTGGACGCGTTTTTTGCTGGCATGCCGGCAGGAACAGTTTCAGGCGCACCCAAAGTGCGCGCGATGGAAATCATCGACGAATTGGAACCCGAAAAACGTGGCATTTACGGCGGCGGCGTCGGGTATTTCAGCGCAGGCGGGGACATGGATATGTGTATCGCGCTGCGTACGGCTGTCGTGAAAGATCAAAAACTCTATATCCAAGCAGGCGGCGGCGTTGTCTATGACAGCGACCCGGAAGCGGAATTCATGGAAACCGTGCACAAAGCAGGCGCGATCCGAAAAGCCGCCGCAGACGCCGCGCGGTTCGACAGGTCCGGCAACCGCTGATGGCACCAAGAGACCCGGTAAGATTTGGGGAACAAACCGTATCGGCGGGTGAAAGAAAACGTGTCACGCTCCCCGTCTCTACTTTGCCGGATCACACCCCGGTTGGTATGGAAATCGAAGTCATCCATGGCAAACGGAACGGCCCAACAGTGTTTGTGTCCGCTGCGGTGCATGGCGACGAGGTCATCGGGGTCGAGATCGTGCGCCGATTACTACGGGCTCCGCAATTGGCTGCGTTGCGTGGCACGTTGTTGGTTATTCCTATTGTGAACAGCTTTGGGTTTCTGACCCGTTCACGATATCTGCCCGACCGACGCGATTTGAACCGGTCATTCCCCGGCTATTCCCAAGGATCGCTTGGGGCGCGGCTTGCACATCTGTTCCTGAACGACGTTGTGCTGCGGTGCGACTTTGGCATTGATTTGCATTCTGCTGCTGTGCATCGCACCAATCTTCCCCAAATCCGCATTACACCAGGGGATAAGGCCGTGGCTGCAATGGCGCGTGATTTTGGGGCGCCTGTTATTTTGACGTCCACGCTGCGCCCAGGGTCTTTGCGCGGCGAGGCCCAGGAGCGCGGTGTGCCGGTCTTGCTTTACGAGGCGGGTGAAGGGCTGCGGTTCGACGAGATGGCTGTTCGGGCAGGTGTTGCGGGTATTTTGCGCGTGTTGCGCGGCGCGGATATGTTACCGGCCAAAGGCATCACAAAAGCGCGCCAATCCCCCTATATCTGTCAGTCATCGAAATGGTTGCGCGCGCCGGCTGGTGGCTTGTTACGCACATATCGCGCCGAAGGGGAATTGGTGGAAGAAGGCGACGTTCTGGCCGCCATTGCAGATCCATTTGGGGATGAAGAACACGAGTTGATCGCCCCTGCCCCCGGGTTGCTGATCGGCCGCGCTGTGTTGCCCGTCGTGAATGAAGGCGATGCCCTGTTTCATCTGGCCACACTCAGCCCGCGCGCAAGCGAAGACGTTGTCGAAGATCTCTCGGCTCAGCTAGAGGCGGACCCCATTTTTGACGAAGATGAAATCATCTAAGGTCGTTTAAGAACCACCGCCCGCCTTCAAAATCGCAGATACTGGCGCAACAGCCACACGTTGCGCACGGTCTTGTAATCCCCAAAGCAACAACGCCGAAATCGTGTCAGCGCGCACGCGCCCAACCATCACAACGCCATTCTCTTGACCCGCTTTAAAGGCCGCCTGATCCAGAAAACGGCGGATGATTGTCGGCGTTTGATCCTTGCTGTCAAAGTCACGAAAGATCGTGCGCGATGAGACACCTTCGCGGCTGGCCAGCTTCTGCGCTGTGTCTAAGCCGTTGGGGCGCCACAACATTCCATGACCCGAATCCAACAGAATGTCTGTCACTTGGTCAGACATGTCTTTGTTGCCTTGAAGGCCCGCATCCGATCCTTCCAGAACACCAACAGCTTCCGGAACAGCATCCAGTGCAGCTGTCATTGCCACTTCGGTATCTGCCGCCGTCAAACTTTCCGGCAGATCCACCAGGGCCAAAACCTCAAAGCCTTGCGAGCGATACAACGCCGCGCGATCCGCAGCATCGGGCAATTCGGCATCCACAGCGAAACTCAACGCATAAGGGAAGCTGCCAAGGGCCTGCAATCCAACGGGACCACTGTCCAGATCCTGTCCTTGATCCATCAAGACAATGGACAAAAGCGGTCTGTCCTGAGGATCTTCAAAGGCTACGCCAAAGGTCTCCAAAGCGCCCTTGGACGTCGTGTCATCTACAGGTGCCGGTGCGGCCACAGCCACGGGTTCTGGGTCCGTTGTGTTATTCTGAGTGATCAGACTTTTGGCCGGTTTACCAATGGTCGGACGAGAGACCGCTGGTTCAACAACTTGCGCGACCACAATGTCCTGTGACGGCGCAGGCTCTGTCGCTGTCGCCTCCGAACCTGTTTCAGCAACCTCGACGCTGGTCTCGTCAATAGGTGCTTCCACACGTGTTGGGATTGCAGGCTGCGTATCCGCCAAAATGGGTTCAAATTTCGCACTGGCCGGTATTACCAATTCAGGCGGCGGCGACAGCAATTGCCCCAAATCGTCTTGCGCAACCACAAAATCCAACGGGACGTCCACATATTCTGGCACCGCGTCCAGAACCGCCGTTCTTTTCAGAACAGCTTGAACTTGCGTTTCTGCAGTCACCTTTGGATCTGCAGGACGTGTTTCGATCAGCGCCACGGCGTCTTTTTCCGGGGCTTTGGGCGGCAAGGCTTTTGGATTGGCGGATACTGGATCCGGTGTCACCGATTTGATCGCGCTTTCCGTCGGCACGGGTGCCACGACAGCAATGATATTGCTTTTGACGTCTGCCACAGGATTGGACGCGGCATCAGATTCGATATCTGCGCGATCCTCGACCGGTTTATCTGTTGCTGAAATTTCCTGAGGTGCGTCCACAACAGTTGGCGCTTCCAAAGCGGCCTGTGTTGTCGGCGCCACATCACTGCCGACTGCGTCCGGCGCGTCAGTGTTGTTTGGGATATTCATGCTGAATTGAGGCGCTGCAGGCGGATCGGACAAAATGGACAACGCGCCCACGCCGCTTACCGCAAAAACTCCTCCAAACAGAAAGCCGCTAAAGCCTGCCCGTGACATATGCGTTCCTCTTTTTTGCTCATTTCAGCACGGTCTGTCCTATTGAACTGAAACCCTGCTGCGTTAATCGTACTCTGCTCAAAACACGTTACACCTTGTTCCCCGGCTCTTGACGCTGACGCCCAAGACTGAACAAGTATGTCGGACTTATAACCCATTGGTGTCTGTTCTGACCAGACCCGCAAAAGCTGGATGCGCTAAGAAATGCTGCTGTTGATCGATAACTATGACAGTTTTACCTATAATCTCGTCCATTATCTGGGCGAGTTGGGCGCGGATGTCCAAGTTCATCGCAATGATGCGCTGAATGTACAAGAGGCAATGGCACTTAATCCTGCAGGCATCATGTTGTCACCCGGCCCTTGCGATCCTGACCAAGCGGGAATTTGCCTAGCCCTGACGCAAGCCGCCGCTGAAACCCGCACACCGTTGATTGGCGTCTGCTTGGGTCACCAAACAATCGGTCAAGCGTTTGGGGGCAACGTCATTCGCCATTCTGAAATCGTGCATGGTAAAATGGGCAATATGCATCACACGGGCCAAGGTCTGTTCAAAGACCTGCCCACCCCTTTTGATGCCACGCGCTACCATTCCTTGGTGGTTGATCGCGATACCCTGCCCGACTGCCTGACAGTCACAGCCGAACTGGAAGATGGCACCATTATGGGATTGCAGCACAAGACACTGCCCATGCATGGGGTTCAGTTTCATCCAGAATCGATCCGCTCTGAACATGGGCACAAGATGCTGCAAAACTTCCTGAATACTATGAAAGTGCCAGCATGAGTGACGCGCTTAAACCTTTGATCGACGCTGCAGCAAACGGGCCTTTGTCCTCCAGCCAGGCGGAAGCTGCGTTCGAGATTCTATTCAATGGCGAGGCAACCCCGTCCCAAATTGGTGGCTTGCTGATGGCATTGCGCACACGTGGGGAAACAGTTGACGAATATGCGGCAGCAGCAGCTGTCATGCGCGCCAAATGCAACGCGGTGTCCGCACCTGACGGCGCGATGGATATCGTTGGAACCGGGGGCGACGGAAAAGGCACGTTAAACATTTCCACAGCGACCGCTTTCGTCGTGGCCGGCGCTGGGGTGACAGTCGCCAAACACGGAAATCGCAACCTCAGTTCAAAATCCGGGGCCGCAGATGCGCTGACTCAGATGGGGTTGAATGTCATGGTTGGCCCGAACGTGGTCGAACAGGCTTTGAACGAGGCCGGTATCGGGTTCATGATGGCCCCGATGCATCACCCGGCGATTGCGCATGTGATGCCAACCCGAGCAGAGCTTGGAACCAGAACCATTTTCAACATTCTTGGCCCACTTACCAACCCGGCTGGCGTGAAATACCAACTTACTGGCGCGTTTTCCCAGTCCCTTATCCGCCCTATGGCTGAAACCCTTGGCAAATTGGGCTCAAAGCGGGCTTGGTTGGTGCATGGATCAGATGGCACAGACGAGTTGACGATCACAGGTATCAGTTGGGTTTCTGCCTTGTCCGAAGATGGCACTGTATCGGATATGGAGCTTCACCCAGAAGATGCGGGCCTTCCGGTGCACCCCTTCTCTGCCATTGTTGGCGGAACGCCTGAGGAAAACGCAGTGGCCTTCCACGCGTTGCTTGACGGGACCGCATCAGCATATCGCGATGCAGTCTTGCTGAACGCAGCAGCAGCGTTGCACGTGGTTGGAGCCGCTGACACCCTGAAAGATGGCGTGGAAAAAGCGGCCGCCAGTATCGACAGTGGTGCCGCCAAACAAAAGATCGACGCCGTGGCGCGGATAACGTCAGCAGCCGCTTAATGCTGGATATCTCTCGCATCGGCGCATGGGCTGAGTTGCCATTTTTTGACAAAACATTGCCGGGTATCACGGCAAGGCTTCAGGCCGAGACGCGCCAGATCTTACCGCCGCAGGACCAAATCTTTGCGGCGTTGGAAATGTGCCAGCCGGGCGACGTGCGCGTCGTGATCTTGGGTCAGGACCCCTACCCAACTCCGGGCCACGCACATGGTTTGGCCTTTTCCGCAGAAGACGGCACAACCCCGTTTCCAAAGTCCTTGCGCAACATATTCAAGGAAATGCACAGCGACCTTGGCGATTGCCCAACGTCATCGGATCTTCGGTTTTGGGCCAAGCAAGGTATCTTGTTGCTAAATGCGGTTCTGACAACTCCGGCAAAAGACGCGCGTGGGCACCGTGGTCTTGGTTGGGAAAAACTGACGCAAGATGTGCTGTCAAAACTGGACACCAGCCCGCATGCGTTCATCTTATGGGGCAAAGACGCGCAAACGGCAGGCCGCGTCCTGACCCATGATGATCACCTCATATTGCAGTCCGCACATCCGTCCCCACTATCCGCCTATCGCGGCTTTTTCGGGTCCCGCCCATTTTCAACCGTGAACCAGTGGCTTAAGGAAAGAGACAACGACCCCATTGACTGGATTGGCACACCATGACCGACACGATTTTGGACAAAATCAAAGCCTATAAGCTGGAAGAAGTCGCTGCTGACAAGGCTGTGACCTCGATGGAAGACATGGAAGACGCTGCAAGACATGCCTCGCCCGTGCGCCCTTTTGCAGATGCTTTATTGTCCGCCGCGCGGGACGCTTATGGGCTGATTGCGGAAATCAAGAAAGCCAGCCCATCCAAAGGTTTGATCCGCGCGGATTTCGACCCGGCAGCCTTGGCCCAAGCCTATGAGGCCGGTGGGGCCACGTGTTTGTCCGTTCTGACGGATACCCCCAGTTTCCAAGGTGCCAAGGAATTTCTGACCCAATCGCGCGATGCCTGTGATCTGCCAGCGTTGCGCAAGGATTTCATGTATGACCCCTATCAGGTGGTAG
This sequence comes from uncultured Paracoccaceae bacterium, assembly GCA_938038825.1. GTDB lineage: Bacteria > Pseudomonadota > Alphaproteobacteria > Rhodobacterales > Rhodobacteraceae > Aliishimia. The sequence continues at coordinate 23,080 of CALHST010000381.1, forward strand.
AGGCCCGCGCATTGGGCGCAGACTGCATTTTGATCATTTTGGCATCGGTCAGTGACGCACAGGCCAACGAACTTGAAGCCTGCGCCACAGAATGGGGCATGGATTGTTTGTTGGAAGTGCATGACGAAGAAGAACTGCATCGCGCGGCCAAATTGAAAAGTCCCCTGCTGGGCATCAACAATCGCAATCTGAAAACATTCGAAACCACGCTGGACACAACCCGCACCTTGTCGCGTTTGGCTCCTGCGGACAAAACGCTGGTGTCCGAAAGCGGTTTGAACACGCCCGAGGATTTGTCTGATATGGCCATGTATGGCGCGCGCATCTTCCTGATCGGTGAAAGCCTGATGCGTCAGGATGATGTGGCCACTGCCACGCAACATTTGCTGGCCAATCCGTTAACGGCCGCAGGGGGCATGTAAACCATGACACTGACGCATTTTGACGCGCACGGTCACGCCCATATGGTCGATGTGTCTGAAAAGGACATCACAGATCGCATCGCAGTGGCAAAAGCCTGGATTAAGATGCAGCCAGAAACGCTTGATCTTATTCAAAAAGGTGAAGCCAAAAAAGGGGACGTCGAAGGTGTCGCCCGGCTTGCTGGGATTATGGGGGCCAAAAAGACATCGGATCTGATCCCGCTGTGTCACCCTTTGCCAATCGCGAAAGTGTCCATCGACATTGAAACCGATACGGACCTGCCCGGACTGCGTCTGAGTGCAACGGTTAAAACAACTGGGCAAACCGGTGTGGAAATGGAGGCCCTGACCGCAGTGTCTGTTGCGGCATTGACCGTCTATGACATGGTCAAAGCCGTCGATCGCGGCATGGAAATTGGCGGCACACATGTGGCGCTGAAAGATGGCGGTAAGTCCGGACGGTACACAGCATCATGATCTCTGTCACAGAGGCCTTGGATCACCTGTTTAAACTGGTTTCCCCGCTGGATGTCGAACAGGTTGCTTTGCGGACCGCTTTAGGGCGCCACATGGTTGGCAAGGTGCAGTCTAAACGCACCCAGCCCCCCTTTGCCGCATCTTCTATGGATGGCTATGCCGTCAAACAGTCCGAAGTCGAGCAGCATGCGCAGTTTAAAGTCATTGGGGAGGCCGCAGCTGGCCATGGATTTGGCGGCACGTTGAAAGCAGGACATGCAGTGCGCATCTTTACCGGCGCGCCGATCCCTGACGGCGCGGATTGTGTCGTCATCCAAGAGGACGTGACGCGCACCGGTGATTTAATTGCCGTTACGGCTGAAACCATCACCAAGAACAACATCCGTGCCGCCGGTTCTGACTTTTCACAAGACACGGTTTTTGCACCTGACGCCCCGCTGACACCAAATGATATTGCGTTGTTGGCTGCGATGAACCACCACCTTGTCCCGGCGCGGCGCAAACCCGTGGTGGCGTTGATCCCAACTGGGGACGAACTGGTTCAGCCCGGCGAAACACCGGCAACAGACCAAATCATCGCGTCCAACAGCTATGGCCTTGCCGCCCTGTTGGAAAAGAATGGCGCTGACACCCGGATGCTGCCAATTGCCAAAGACACAGAAGCCAGCTTGGCCAAAGCGTTTGACATGGCCAAAGGCGCGGATCTGGTCATCACCATTGGCGGCGCGTCCGTTGGTGACCATGACCTTGTTGCCGACGTAGCGGAAACACTGGGCATGGAACGCAGCTTTTACAAAATTGCCATGCGCCCCGGTAAACCCCTCATGGCTGGCAAACTTGGTCAGATGCCCATGATCGGTCTTCCCGGAAACCCTGTATCTGCGATGGTATGCGGGACGATCTTTGTTTTGCCCATGATCCGCGTGATGCAAGGCTTACCCGCCGAAGAAACGCCGCGCGATACCGCCGAATTGGCGCATGACATTTCCGCCAATGGTCCGCGCGAACACTACATGCGCGCACGGTATAGCAATGGAAAACTTGAGGTTTTTGAACGCCAAGACAGCGCGTTGTTGCATGTTTTGTCGCAAGCCAATGCGCTGGCCATTCGTCCTCCAAAAGACGGACCACGCCGTGCTGGCGAAACGCTGGAATTCATACTTCTTTAACCACGTGTCCCATACTCTGCAGTTAAGTTGTTAACGAAAGTTGACACAAAACGAGAACATGGGTAGAACAAAACCCAAATATCAGGTTGGAGGGGCACGAGCATGCTAACCAAAAAACAACTGGACCTATTGTCGTTTATTCACAAACGTCTGCAGCGCGATGGCGTTCCGCCCAGTTTTGACGAAATGAAAGAGGCGTTGGATCTTCGGTCAAAATCCGGGATCCATCGGCTGATCACAGCGCTGGAAGACCGCGGATTTATCCGCCGCCTTGCGCACCGGGCACGCGCGATTGAAATCGTGAAACTGCCAGAGAGTCTTGGCGGCGCCCCAACACACGGGACGACTCACGGGGCGACGCATGGGTTCAACCCAAAAGTCATTGATGGCGACCGCCCCGACGTTCCGCCCCCAGCAACGGCAAAAACGATATCAACGGCCCATGTGCAGGAATTGCCAATCATGGGCAAAATCGCAGCCGGTGTACCCATCGAAGCGATCAGTGAATCACATGCTTCTGTGGCGGTGCCCGGGCAAATGCTGAACAATGACGGTTCGCATTATGCGCTTGAAGTCAAAGGCGATTCTATGATCGAGGCAGGCATCAATGACGGAGACGTTGTTGTGATCCGCGAGACATCCAGTGTCGATAATGGCGATATCGTTGTGGCCTTGGTCGAAGATCACGAAGCCACATTGAAATATTTCCAACGTCGTGGGCAAACCATCGCGCTGGAAGCTGCGAACCCGAATTACGAAACCCGGGTGTTCCCAGTGGGTCATGTCAAAGTGCAAGGTAAATTGGTCGGTTTGATCCGCACTTACTGAACGCGCGGGCTATTTCGGCCACCCAGACCAAATCCGATCGCCCGCGATTTCGCGGGCGGTTGTGATTTTTACTATCCCTTGCGCATCAATATCCAAGGCAACTGCGCCGCTGCGGCGCAAGCTATCCGGATCAAAGACCACACAGGATTTATTGTCAGCTGACAATTTTGCATTGCTCACCAAAATGGCCGCCGGGCACTTTGCAACCGTAGCCGAGGCTTTTTTGCCGGTCACATGCCACACAGTCTGGTTCCCAAGTTCGGCGGCAGTCACAGGCGCGGCTTGCACAGGCCATTCCTTGGACCAACGATCAAATGCATCGAACTGTGCGCTCATATCGCCATCGTTTTCCAACCAGTTCGTTGCCACAAAGCCGGACCCTTTAGCACGGCTTAATGCGCGCCCTGCGTCAGTCATCACGCCGACCAGCCCGCCCGTATCCGCGATCAAAATTTGCGGCCGCGTGCTTTGTGACCAAAGTCCAAAGGCAACGATCATTGGCAAAACCCCAACCCAGCGCCCGCGCCCCTGAATAAGCACAACGCCCATCCCCCCAGCAGCGATCATCGGCAAAACCCACGGCCCGGGGCCAACAACAAAGCTGCGCGCGCCGGGCAATCCTGCAACATAGGCTGCCACCTCCAGAATCCACCAAAGACCCAGCCCCATGATCTGCAAGCCTATGTCCGCGAGACCAACCAGCGACAAAACGGCCGACAAAACAGCAGCAGGCACGACAACGATTCCCATGACGGGAACACTCAAGACATTGGCGAACAGTCCGTAATGTGACACGGCGTTGAAATGCGCTGCAGCAAATGGGGCCGTTGCCAGCCCTGCGACCGCGGACGAGATGAAAACTGCCGAGACCGGTTGGAGCCACCTTGGTAAGGACCAGGTCGAATCCCGAATGGCATTAAATACAGCCACAAGCGCGACCGTTGCAGCAAACGACATTTGGAAACCGGGGCCCAGCAACGCCTCGGGCCGCAGAAACAAAACGATCATAGCGGCGATTGCCACGGCTCGGATGGAAATGGCACGGCGATCCAACATGACAGCGAAAAGGGCAACTGCCGCCATCGCATACGCCCGTTCAGTCGACACGTTTCCACCGGACAGGATGAAATACCCAGTGGCGGCAATCAGCGCACCCACAGCGGCGATCCGTTTGGTGGGCCAATACAGCGCAACAAAGGGAATGGCTGATAGGACAATGCGCAACGCAGCAAACACGCACCCTGTCAAAAGCCCCATGTGCAGACCGGAAATCGCCAAAAGATGCGCCAAATTACTGGCCCGTAGCGCCTTTAATGCGTCCTGCCCCATTCCGCTGCGATCCCCGGACGTCACAGCAGCACCAAACCCGCCTATGTCCCCAGACAAACTGTTTTGAACAAACCGGGATAAGGCCAGCCGTACACGGAATACTTTCCCCGCCCAATCATCTGTTTGGGGAGGCCCCGCGTTAACCATAGGCACGCGCGTGTATCCAACCCCGCCAAGTTGACCGAACCAACTGTGGCGCTGAAAATCAAAACCGCCTGGTTCTACCGGACCGCCGGGCGGTGAGACATGGCCCGTTGTCATGACATGTGCGCCGGGCCTTAAGTCCGGGCCACCAGCCGCAGCCCCATGCAGGGATACCCGCACCCGAACGGGCATCTCGTCCGGTGACAGTTTGGGCAATGTGACACGATCCAACGTGACGCGCACAGCATCCGAAGCGGACCTGTCCAGTCCAATGACACGCCCCTCAATCGGGCCATAATACCGCCATTCCAACACCGGTGCGGCCACTGAATGGGTACGCCATCCGGCCACCGAAAACCCGGCCGCGATCAACGCCAAAGCAACCACAACTGGCCCAAACAGCGTCGCGCCATACCGAATGGCACACAAAAAACTGATCACAGCACACCCCGCAAAGGTCCAAAGCAACCAGATCGTGGGTTCTTCTTTCAACGTAAAGAACCCCCCAATTCCTGTCGCGAACAGAACCGGGGACCACGGGAACAGATGTCCGCGTTGCTGATCAAGCACATCTGACAGCCTTTGCGTCACATGCATCGGGTTGCTCCCCGCTCTTGCACTGGCTAGGTAGTCCCAAAGCCTATTCCGCTCATGGTTAACAAAGGTTGAATGCTTGTTATGACCACGCCTGTTGTCACTCGGTTTGCCCCCTCACCCACAGGGTTCCTGCATATTGGCGGCGCCCGCACGGCGCTGTTTAATTGGCTTTATGCCCGGGGTCGTGGCGGTAAATTCCTGCTGCGCATCGAAGACACGGATCGTGCGCGCTCGACCCCCGAAGCGACAGAGGCCATCTTGCAGGGTCTTAGATGGCTGGGGCTGGATTGGGATGGCGAACCTGTATCGCAATTCGACGGGGCCGCGCGCCATGCAGAGGTCGCCAATAGCCTGTTGGCAGACGGAAAAGCCTATAAATGCTTTTCTACGCAAGATGAGATTGCTGCGTTTCGGGAGGCTGCAAAAGCCGAAGGACGCAGCACGTTATTCCAATCCCCATGGCGGGACGTGCCCGCGGCTGACCACCCGGACGCGCCTTATGTCATTCGAATCAAATCCCCCGAATCCGGCAGCACTCTTATTCACGATCAGGTGCAAGGTGATGTCACCATCCGCAACGATCAACTGGATGATATGGTCCTGCTGCGATCTGACGGAACGCCAGTCTATATGTTGGCTGTGGTGGTTGATGACCATGACATGGGTGTGACCCACGTCATTCGCGGCGACGACCATCTAAACAATGCCGCGCGCCAGCAAATGGTGTATGACGCGATGGGCTGGGACATTCCCGTTTGGGCGCATATCCCATTGATCCATGGTCCAGACGGCAAAAAGCTGTCCAAGCGCCACGGCGCACTTGGTGCAGAAGAATACCAAAAGATGGGCTACCCGGCGGCTGGCATGCGCAACTATCTTGCCCGCTTGGGGTGGAGCCATGGCGACGACGAATTCTTTACGGATGCGCAGGCGCAAGAGTGGTTTGATCTGAGCGGAATAGGTAAAAGCCCCTCTCGGTTTGATGTCAAAAAGCTGGAAAACCTAAGTGGTCAGCATATTGCACAGACAGATGACGCTGCGTTGCAGCAGGAGCTTGAGGCATTTCAATCTGTGATTGCTGAAACACCGTTCACATCTTTGCAAAAAAGCGGGCTTCTAAAAGCGATGCCGCATTTGAAAGAACGTTCAAAAACCTTTCCGGAACTTCTTGATAAAGCTGCATTTGTTCTGACGTCGCGCCCGATCACGCCCGATGAGAAATCCAGCAAAGCACTTGATCCGGTATCCATTGGTATACTGTCGCGATTGACGCCGCATCTGCAAATCGTTAATTGGTCCAGAACCGAACTTGAGACAGCATTGGGCGCCTTTGCAGACGCAGAGGGGACCAAGTTTGGAAAGCTGGCAGGGCCTTTGCGCGCTGCACTTGCTGGACGTGCTGTCACACCCTCGGTTTTTGACATGATGCTGGTCTTGGGTCGCGAAGAATCCTTGGCCCGTATCGCGGATGTTGCAGAAGGTAACGCGCCGACATAGGCCGCCGTAATGGTTAACCTTCGTGTAACAGTCGCCTGATACCACCAACCCCGAACGTAAGAGCGGGTGCCCGTTCACAGGAAGGAACACGCATGGCTGATACAAAGAAACACGCGACGCTTACCATTGGCGACGACAGCTACGAGTTACCGATTCACTCTCCCACTGCTGGGCCCGATGTGATTGATATCCGTGCACTCTATGGAAAAGCGGGCGTGTTTACCTATGACCCCGGTTTCACATCGACCGCATCTTGCGACAGCACCATCACCTTTATTGATGGTGGAAAAGGCGAGCTGTTGCATCGCGGTTATCCTATCGACCAATTGGCGGGCCAATCGCATTACTTAGAAGTCTGCTATTTGTTGTTGTACGGTGAACTGCCGTCCGCGGCACAACTAGAGGCCTTTGAATTCAGCATTACGCATCACACAATGCTGCACGAGCAGATGGTGAATTTCTTCCGTGGCTTCCGTCGCGATGCGCACCCCATGGCGATCATGGTTGGTGTTGTAGGCGCGATGTCCGCGTTTTACCACGACAGCACCGATATTTCCGACGAACGTCAGCGCGAAGTGGCGTCGCACCGGTTGATCGCCAAAATGCCGACAATTGCGGCATGGGCCTTTAAGTATCATATCGGCCAGCCATTCGTGTATCCCCGCAATGATCTGGATTATGCGTCCAACTTCCTGCGGATGTGCTTTGCGGTTCCGGCAGAAGATTATGACGTGAACCCCATCCTCAGCCGTGCGATGGACCGGATCTTTACGTTGCATGCCGATCACGAACAAAACGCATCGACGTCGACAGTCCGTTTGGCATCGTCTTCGGGCGCGAATCCGTTTGCATGTATTGCGGCTGGTATTGCCTGTCTTTGGGGCCCGGCACATGGCGGCGCAAACCAGGCCTGCCTTGAGATGCTGGAAGAGATTGGCACTGTTGATCGTATCCCAGAGTTCATTGCACGCGCCAAAGACAAGAACGATCCGTTCCGTCTGATGGGCTTTGGCCACCGGGTTTACAAAAACCACGACCCACGTGCGACCGTGATGAAGCAATCCGCTGACGAAGTGTTGGAACTGCTGGGCGTTGAAGACAACCCAAAACTGCAAGTCGCCAAGGCGTTGGAAAAACAAGCGCTGGAAGATCCGTACTTCGCCGAGAAGAAACTGTTCCCGAATGTGGACTTTTATTCCGGCATCATTCTGGAAGCGATGGGTTTCCCGACATCCATGTTCACACCAATCTTTGCGCTAAGCCGGACAGTCGGCTGGATTTCCCAGTGGAAAGAACAGCTGGGCGATCCACAAATGAAAATCGGTCGTCCACGCCAGCTGTATCAAGGCGAAACAGCTCGCGACTATCAGGACATCGAGGACCGGTAAGACCGGTATTCATCAATAAAGAAAAACCCGCGCGTCTGACGCGGGTTTTTTTGTTCTTTAATGCGCAAGAGCGCTTGGGCGATTGTCGTTTGGCGCGACACATTATGTCGCGGCCGTAACGCCATTTACAGCAACGTCCGTTCGATCACCCAATAGGCACCAATCAAAGCAATCGCGATAGATCCGGGAATCGACACAGCACGGAACATCACGGAATAGTCTTCAACCGCTGCCTCATAGGCGGGCAATTGCGCCTTCAACGCTGCCTTCACCGAAACAAACAGAAGCAACGCCGCAACCCCAATCACAGCCAATTGACCGATTTCCACACCAATATTGAACCCAATCAGTGCCGGAACAAATTGCGCTTCGGGCAAGCCGAATTCCCCAAGAACAGACGCAAATCCCAGCCCGTGTAACAGACCAAAGCAGAAGATAATCACCGGGCGCCACGCTTTCATGTCTCGGGCAAAGATGTTTTCCACAGCGACATAAACAATGGACAGCGCGATCAAAGGTTCCACAATGCTGCCTGAAATGTTGACCCAACCCAATGCGCCTAACGCCAAGGTTACGGTATGGGCCAAAGTGAAAGACGTCACTTGCGCCAACAAGGGACGCCATGCAGTGGAAAACAAAAACAATCCCAACACAAACAGAATGTGATCTAGGCCCTTTGGCACAATGTGATCAAACCCCACGGGGATATATTCGGCAAACACACTCCAGCCAGACCGTGCAGACCCGCCGGAAACGGGCAATTCAGGGGATTGTGACCCGCCGGACAGGAAACCGGTAAACGGCTCTTCTACCCCTTGTTGGCGCAAAACCATGTCGCCCGCGCCCTTGGGCCACGCGATTTGGATCGTTTCCCCACTTGCTGGCCCAACCAGCACCAAACGAGAGGGGCGAATCTGCTCTATATTGCCGACTTCAGGTATCACAATCTCGCGCGCGGACATCGTAACCGGTGCGCCGCCCATCGTGACCAATGGCACCCCATTCCACCCATCGACAAGGCCCGGAACCTTCTGTGCCAACACATCGGGTTCCATGGCGCGCAACGCGTCATAATCTACGCTTTCAGTGGCTTCATCCGTATCTTCGATGCCGTCCAGATCAATTCCGGCTGCATACGCTTCGATATTCAGATCCAGCGTCAGAACGACCTCATTTTCCACGATTTCCAGGTTCGCAATGGCGGGTTGCAGCTCGTGCGCCTGTCCAACCACAGCCCAAAGGGTTGACAGAACAGCTGCAAAGAACAACTTGGACCCTATGAAAGTCTGTTTTCGCATCGCTTGCTCCGCCCTTCTTTTTTTGGCCACCGCCGTTACGGTGTCTGCCCATGAGTTTTGGATCAACCCGCTGTCCTTTCAAGTGGAACCGGGGGCTCAGATCCGTGCTGATTTCCGAAATGGCGAAGAATTCGACGGAACGCAACTGGCTTACTTCGGTCGATCCAGCAAACGGTTGATTGTGGCGGGTCCTGATGGGGTAAAACCTCTGCAGCCACGCGATGGAGACCGCCCTGCGATCAATTTTCGTGCGAAAACCCCAGGGCTTTACGTTTTGGGCCACGAAACAAAGTCATCGGGCCTGACATACAAGACGTGGGACAAGTGGCAGAAATTTATTAAGCACAAAGATTTGACTGGGATTGCAGCCAGCCATGAATCGCGTGGCCTTCCCCGCGAAAATTTTCGCGAAGGCTATACGCGGCACGTGAAAGCGCTTGTGGCGGTTGGCAATGGCGCAGGAAAAGACCGCCGATTGGGAATGGCAACGGAATTTGTTGCCCTGA
>CALHST010000382.1 GCA_938038825.1 uncultured Paracoccaceae bacterium
CCGATGCCAGACTGGTTCCGCGACAACCGCGATTGGGGCAATATCCGCGACGGCTTGGCCGGGAAAGGCTTTTCTAGGGGCGAGGTCGACGGGCTTATGGGCGGAAATTGGTTGCGCTTTTATGAGACGAGCTTCGGTCCAGCATGAAGGATTTCATCGCCCCCGCACAAGTTCCGCTTCGGCCTGCGTCCCAAGTGATGCGTCTGTCGCGTTTGGGGTCGATGTTTGCCACCCGCCTGTCGTTCTTGCGCATCCTGACGCGGCGTTTGTCCTCGCACGGGACACCGCCCAAGTGTGGGCTGTGGGAGATTGACGCCGATGGCTATGGGCGCGCGGTCTATACGCTGGATTTTCATGGCCATACCTATTCGCTGGTCGCCCTGTCGCAACCTTTGGCACCAGAGAACCGGTCCGACCGAGTGATCGCAACCGCGTGGGATGCGGCGTTTGTTTTGTATGACGGTGTGCCGGATACGGATGAGCTGGACCGCATTTGCGCCGCCGCTCCGCTGCAAGAGGCGGGGCGGTACACGGAACGCGATTTGGTGCTAAGTCGGGCGAACAAGTCGGTGCGGCTGTGGACCCATGTGGTTGAGGCGTTGCGCAAGGGCGACCAGCCAGACGCTGAAATGATCAACGATATCGGCTATTTGATGCGCACCACAGCGGTCTATGGTAACGGTAAGTTCGGGATTTCAGACCGCGCGCGCTTTGCCTCGCGTCCCGGGCTGGAGGTGTCCTTCATGGTCGAGATGCTGACCGTGTGGCTCATCCGAAATTTCACCCATGATTTGGTGGAACATGTGGGCGGGGCTGCTATCGCGCCGCGTCTGAAGCGGCATTTGGGGATTGGAAATGCAACCGGGCTGGGCATGGCGCCGTTTCTGGTGACCCATCCAATTTTGCTGAACAATTGGATGATGGTGCGCGAAACGGCACTGGCGCGGGTGCGGGCGATCCGGTCTGTGTCGAAGACAGAGGCTGGGACTTTGAAGGAACTGGCCGCGCGTGCGCAAGATCATTTGGATCAGTGGAACGTCCCGGACCCGCAGCACCAAGCGCGCATTGATGCGTTGCGTACAGATTTTGCAGCCTTTCGCCAGAATATCACACAAGACACGCTTTCAGGCGATACGCCATTGGACGCCCTTTGGGTCAAAGCAGCGGATCAAACCCCCGAATTACAAGAGCTTTTGCTGTCGCTCATGCTGGAACCCTTCGGGGATTTGATCGACGGGCTGGCGGATTGCATGACGGACCCATTTGGCGGGCAGGGTCGTCCGTTTACGTCCACCGCAACTTTGTCGACCTTTATCAAAGCGCAGTTCAGTTGGGCGCTGCATCCCGATTACGCAGCTCCGCAGGACTGTGCAAAATTCTGGTATGTGTCCGAAGAAAAGCTGGAGCCTCGACTGGGGTCGCGTCACGAAGAACCGGGTGCGGACCGCGAAAGCCCGCTGGACATTGCGCGCCGGGTTGCGGCACTTGCCAAAGACTTACCCGAAAAGTCTGAACCGATGGATGCGTTCCTGCTGCGCCACCCGCAGCACCTTATGGCCGTGGAACGCTTGCAGATCGCGCAGGATCACCCCTATTCCGAAATTCAGGACAATCTGATCGGGGGGGGCTGTTTGCCCATCGACATGCTGCGCGCCAAGCTTAGCCTGTTTGGGGCAACCAAATTTGATCCGAAATCCGATCTATGGACGCGCATCACGTTGGCGCAAGGCGCGCCCTTGGCAAGCGATTTAGGAGATCCCATGGCGCAGGATTGGTGGTGTCCGGTGTTGTCATGACGCACTCGGCCAATGAAGTGGAAATGCTGGCGCAAAAGGCCGCGCGTGGCGCCGGTGCTTATCCGGCGCAGGCGGCACATTTTGGCAAGGCGGTGGTGGTCCACCTCAGCGAAGACCGCCCTGTAGGGCTGTTGTTAGATGCGCTGGATGCATTGCCCGAAGGCCCGATTCAAATCTTGCCGATCCTGGCGAAGCTGAATGAAACAGAGCCGTTGCAGAAAAGTTATGCGGCGTTGCGCGGCCCGGATCCGGTACCTGTTCTGGATCGGTTGGCCTGTCCGCATGTGTTGTTTGACGCGCTCACCACCTATGCCATGAACACCTATGTCCCGGCCACAGAAGAATCGCGCGCCGGGGCCGGGGCCGGGCTGACGGATTCCGACTAGGTCTCGGTCCGGGCAAAGGGGTCTTCAGGATAACCCACAGCTGCCAAGTATAAACCATGAGGAGGGCAGACCGGCCCACAGGCGGCACGATCCCGCGCCTCCAATGCGGTTTTCACGAACTCTGGCGGGGCAGATCCGGACCCTACGCGTTCCAATGTGCCCACGAAGCTGCGGACCTGATTGTGCAGAAAAGATCGCGCGCGCACGTGAAAATGTACCTCGGGACCATAGTGGCCGTGGGCCGTTTCAACACGCAGTTCATCCAATGTTCGCACCGGGCTGGGTGATTGGCAGATGGTTGAGCGAAATGTCGTAAAGTCATGTTTGCCAATCAGAAAATTTGCCCCGTCCTGCATCGCATCCACGTCCAAGGCCTGTTTTACTTGCCAAACCAGTCCGTTCAAATGCGTGACGGGTGCGCGGCGTGAGACGATGCGAAACAGATAGCGCCGTTCAGTCGCGGAAAAGCGTGCGTGCCAGTCATCAGACACACGCGCGCAATCTACAATTGCGACCGGGTTTGGTTTGAGGTGATAGTTCAGCGCCTCGGACAGGCGGAACGTGTCCCAGTCCTGCTCTAGATCGCAATGCGCCACTTGGCCAAGCCCATGCACACCCGCATCGGTGCGCCCCGCGGCGGCGATTTTGTGGTCGCGGGTTTCCAGTTTGGATAGGGCTAACTCGATCGCGCCTTGCACAGACGGCTGGTCGGTTTGCCGCTGCCATCCGGCGAACGGCCCCCCATGATATTCCACTTTCAAAGCATAGCGCGGCATAAAGGGGCGCATACCGTTGCTTTTCCCCGCTGGCAAGACGCGCCGTCGCCCCATATGTTGGAAACACAAGACGACACAAAGGGGCAGAGCACGTGGTCATTTCCACGATTGCAGACAGTGTGATCAACGTTGTTGATACTGTACGGGATGCAGGCGAAGGGTTGATTTCGGATCGCACCATTCGATTGGGTGTGACGGGATTGGCGCGCGCGGGTAAAACGGTGTTTATCACATCGCTGGTGGCCAACCTGATGGATCGGGGCCGCATGCCCGGTTTGATTGCGGCCTCGGAAGGGCGCATTGAAACGGCGTATTTACAGCCCCAGCCGGATGACACCTTGCCGCGCTTTGATTACGAAGCGCATCTGGGCGCGTTAACCGCGTTGCAGCCTCATTGGCCCGATAGCACCCGCGCCGTGTCCGAGCTGCGGCTGAGTTTGCGCGTGCGCCCGTCGGGGCTGTTGGCTGGTTTGCAGGGGCCGCGCACCATTCATTTGGATATCGTGGATTATCCCGGTGAATGGCTGCTGGATCTCGCGCTTTTGGAAAAAACCTATGATGATTGGTCGGCCGAGGTTCTGGCGCGCATTGCTGATCGTCCGCAGGCCGATGCGTTTCATGCCCTGATCGCAGACATTGATGGTGCCGCTAAGCTGGAAGAACCGACCGCGCGGGCTTTGGCAGATGCCTTTAAAACCTATTTGAACGCAGCGCGTGACGATGGGTTTTATGATTGCACCCCGGGGCGTTTTTTGCTGCCGGGTGATTTGGATGGCTCTCCGGTTTTGACCTTTGCACCTTTGCCGCCATCAGACGCGCCGCGCCGGTCTTTGCGTCGCGAAATGGCGCGCCGGTTCGAAGCCTATAAGGCGCAAGTGGTGCGCCCCTTCTTTCGCGACCACTTTTCGCGCATTGACCGCCAGGTGGTGCTGGTGGACGCACTTGGGGCCATCCACAAAGGCCCCAAAGCTGTTGAGGATATGCGACACGCAATGGCGGATATTCTGGGGGCCTTTCGTCCCGGCCGTAATGCGTTCCTGACGCAGCTGTTTATGGGGCGGCGGGTCGAAAAGATCCTATTTGCGGCGACCAAAGCGGACCATTTGCACCATGCGCAGCATCCTCAGTTAACCAACATCATGCAGGCGTTGACGCGAGAGGCCCGCGACCGGGCCAAGTTCGCAGGAGCCAGTACTGAAGCCCTGTCTTTGGCAGCACTGCGTGCCACAACCGAAGACATGATGCCCCATAATGGGGATGAGATCGGCGTGGTTCGGGGGATCTTGTTGGACAGTGGGAAACAGGCTGCGTTTTACCCCGGTGATTTGCCCGAAGACCCCATGCACCTGCTGGGGCCAGCCAAGAACGGGGCAGATGCATGGTTGGATCAGGACTATCAGGTCATGAATTTCGCCCCTGCGCCGCTGACCTTAAAACCGGGCGATGGTCCTCCGCATTTGCGTATGGACCGCGCGGCTCAATTCTTGTTGGGGGACAAGTTATGACCTCTTTCACACTCCGTGCGGCACGTCCAACCGACGCAGGTCGGGTTGGCGAGATCCTGTCTGGTTTCATTGATCACACCCCGTGGATGCCGCGCATTCATAGTCGCGCCGAGGACCTGAGTTTCGCGGGCCACATGATCGAAAAGGGTTGGGTGACCGTTGCTGAATGGGACAACAGTGTTGCGGGCTTTGCAGCGCGCCATTTTGAAAACATCCATGCGCTTTATGTCTGCGCGACCACGCAGGGGCAGGGATGCGGGACTGCATTGCTGGACATGATGAAGTCTGACATGCGGGCTTTGTCCTTGTGGACATTCCAAGCCAACGAAGGCGCGCAAAGGTTTTATGTGCGCCATGGATTTACTGAAGCCGAACGCACAGACGGGTCGGGCAATGACGAAGGATTGCCTGACATACGCTATGTGTGGGCACGGGGAGAGTCGTAATGGCCAAAGGTCCTGTTTTATTTGATTTAGAAGACGCGCCCAAAGCCCCGCCAGTGGCCGAGGCTCCGCCTGTTCCAGATGTGATTGACATGCCCAAAGGGCAGGCGATGCAGGCGGCAGCGCAAGTTGTCACGCATACCCCGTCGCGTTTGGTGCGGTGGTTTTGGGGGTTGCTGGTAGGGCTGATCGGGGCTGTGATTTCTGTAAGCGCCTGGGATTTTGCCACGAATTTGATCGCGCGCAATCCCATATTGGGGTGGGCCGTGACCGCCCTGTTTGTGGCGTTCTTGTTCGTGTGTCTTGTGATGGTACTGCGCGAATTGGCGGCGTTGTCGCGCCTGTCGCGGATTGATCACGTGCGCCACGGTGCAACAGAGGCCCGCGCCAGCGGCGATTTGGCAGAAGCGCGCCGTGTTTCGGACATCGTGGTACGTTTGTATTCAGATCGTCCCGACACAACATGGGGGCGGGACCGTTTCAAGGATCTGCGCGGGGATCAGTTGGATGCATCCGGCCTGTTGGATCTGGCGGAGCGCGAAATATTGGGCAGTTTGGACGCTGCGGCGTCTCGCGAAGTGGAAGCGGCTGCGCGCCAGGTGGCGACGGTCACGGCCCTTGTGCCGTTGGCCTTTGCTGATGTTGCGGCTGCCCTGACTGCGAATATGCGCATGATCCGCCGTATTGCGGAAGTCTATGGCGGACGGTCTGGCCTTTGGGGCGGATGGCGTTTGACCCGCGCAGTCCTTTCACATTTGGTGGCCACTGGTGCGGTCGCTGTGGGGGACGATCTGCTAGAGCCGTTCTTGGGCGGATCCGTTCTGGGCAAGTTGTCTCGGCGCTTTGGCGAAGGTCTTGTTAACGGTGCGTTGACTGCCCGTGTGGGGGCCGCCGCGATGGAGGTCTGCCGACCCTTGCCGTTTTGTGCATTGGAACGCCCCCGCGCACGCGATCTTGTCCGTCGCGCCCTTGCTGGGTTGATGCCGGGGAAGTCCTGATGCACACAAAATTTCTGTCACTTTGCCGCAACGAAACCACAGTCTTGGCAACACCTGCTTAATCTTGCCCTGATATAGCCATGCTCAAATTGTAGCTCGAACAGGCAAATCTGCTTGCGCTGTGTGTTGAAAGGGTAATTTTGTGTCAAAATCCGGCTTGGTTATGATCCACCTTTACGGGTATCTGCTTGTTTTCCTGCAAGCTTTCGGCGCGTCATTACTTTTGATGTGGGTGTTGCAAACACTCGCAATCAGCTTTGGGGAAACCTATGACTGGGCCGCTGTTTTGTGGCATTTGTTCCTGACTATCAGCTTCGTGGCATTCTTTCCGGGGCAACAGGTCTGGACCTTTCGCCTACAAGACCAATATGGACGGCTTTTCACCATTGTCGGGCGCACCGAAGGGGACTCTGAAACGGTTGATTGACCGGCTCTTGTCGGCCTAACGTTGTGTGCGTATACACGCCGCATGACGCGTGACTGTCTCATAATTCGAATTATTTCCCCGGCGCTCTGACCAGAGACGCCGGGCAAAGGTGTTGAAGCTTCGCACCGCCTGACCTATCCCCCTTATCGACCAGATCTTCCGAAGGACGCCCGACATGTGCGCCGATACGCCGAACTACAAAGACACTCTGAATTTGCCCAAAACCGATTTCCCCATGCGGGCGGGCCTGCCCAAGCGCGAGCCTGAATGGCTGGCCAAATGGGAACGCATCGGGGTTTATGACCGCCTGCGCGAACAGACAGGGCGCGAGGTGTTCTGCCTGCACGATGGTCCGCCCTATGCGAACGGCAACCTGCATATCGGTCACGCGTTGAACAAGACGATCAAGGACATCATCGTGCGCAGCCACCAGATGATGGGCCATGACAGCCGTTATATCCCCGGCTGGGATTGCCATGGTCTGCCGATCGAGTGGAAGATCGAAGAGAAATACCGGGCGAAGGGCAAAGACAAAGACGCCGTCGACGTGGTGGAATTCCGTCAGGAATGTCGTGAGTTCGCAGCAGGCTGGGTGGACATTCAGCGCGAGGAGTTCAAACGTCTGGGCATCACCGGGTCGTGGGATCGCCCGTACCTGACGATGGATTTCCACGCCGAACGTGTGATCGCCGAAGAGTTCATGAAGTTCCTGATGAACGGGACGCTCTATCAAGGTTCTAAGCCCGTGATGTGGTCCCCGGTGGAGCAAACCGCATTAGCCGAGGCCGAGGTGGAATACCACGACAAAGATAGCTTCACGATCTGGGTGAAGTTCCAGGTTGTGGACACAGGCGATGCGACGCTCGACAGTGCCAAGGTTGTCATCTGGACAACCACACCGTGGACCATCCCGTCCAACAAGGCGGTCGTGTATGGCGAAGACGTGGCCTATGGCTTGTATGAAGTGACCGACCGCCCGGAGGAATGCTGGGCCACGATTGGCGAGCGCTTTATCCTTGCGGATAAAATGGCCGCCGATGTTCTGGGCCGCGCGCGCTTGGACGAGACGATGTATCGTCGTGTGTCTGATGTTACGCAGGATGATCTGGCGAAGATCAAGCTGACCCACCCGCTAAATGGTGCCGAAGGTTCTGAGGGCGAATGGGATCAAATTCGTGATTTCCGCGCTGCGGATTTTGTGTCCGATGAAGAAGGCACGGGTTTCGTGCATTGCGCGCCGTCCCACGGGATGGAGGA
>CALHST010000383.1 GCA_938038825.1 uncultured Paracoccaceae bacterium
AACGTGATGATGTCGGAAACTGCATCGACCAACAGTCCGGTCATTCCGTCTTCTCGTTTTACTACAATAATCACATTTCGGTCTGTCACATCTGTTTTGGGCAACTCCAGACGCGCAGCTAAGTCCATGACAGGAAGCACTGTTCCTCTAAGGTTGATGACCCCCCTCATAAAGCTCGGTGCATGTGGCATAGGCGTCGTTTTTGTCCAACCGCGGATTTCTCGGACGGACATTATGTCCAGCGCGTACTCTTGGGTACCAAGTCGGAAGGTCAACAGTTCACGGCTTGTTGTTTCTACGTCCGTCATGCAAGCGCTCCATGTTCTGTTTTTTCTTGAAATGGTGTTTCGTAAAGTATGTCAGTTGGATCCAAGATCAGGGCGATTTGTCCGTCTCCGAGTATCGTCGCAGCTGCAATGCCTGGTGAACGGTAGAAATTCTCGTCAAGGCCTTTGATGACCACTTGTCTTTGATCGCGTATCTCATCGACTAAGATTGCTGACCGCTGACCATCTTCTCTTGTTATGAGAAGGACCACGCAATCTTGGTAATTTTGAATGGGATTTCTATACCCTAGAGCGACACCAAGATCGAAAATTGGAACAAACTCGCCCCGAACCCGAATTGACATCAAACCGGGTTGGATTTGATCAAGCTGATGGTCGCTCAATGTAAGTGTTTCAATAATGAGATTTAGTGGAACAACGAGCGTTTCACCGGCAACTTCGATTATCATACCATCCAAGACAGCAAGAGTTAGCGGAAGGGAGATCGAAAATTTCGTTCCAGTCCCGGCCTCTGAATGAATAGTTATCCTGCCCCCAAGAGACTGGATCGCAGTTTTGACCACGTCCATACCGACGCCACGACCTGAAAGATCGGATACTGAAGCGGCTGTTGAAAAACCGGGCAAGAAAAGCAAATTGTCAATTTCTGTATCGGTTAGGCTGACATCATCACTGATAAGGCCCTTAGACACCGCAATCTCGAACACGCGTTGGCGGTTGATGCCATTTCCATCGTCTGAGACATCTATGATGACCCGTCCCGATTTATGTGAAGCGGTCAGTGTAACTGTACCTTGTGCTGGTTTCCCCGAGCCTTGGCGATCAGCCTTACTTTCGACTCCGTGATCAACGGCATTGCGGATCATGTGTGTCAGTGGATCCGCTAAGCGTTCAATCACCGTTTTGTCGACTTCTGTGTTTTCGCCTTCGGTTATCAAGCGAACGTCTTTGTTCACTGCCGCTGACGCTTCGCGTACGATACGTGACATTCTTTGGAACAGTGATTTTACGGGTTGAGCCCGTATCATCATGACACTGTCTTGGATGTCACGTGTTAGCCTTTGAAACTCGTCGAGACCGTTCATTGCATCCGAATGCGGTGATAACCCTGACTTTTCTAGGCTTTGTGACAACATTGCTTGGTTTATCACAAGCTCTCCAACCAAATTTACGAGTCGTTCGATGCGGTCAAGATCGACACGTACAACTGATTTTACTGGATTAGATCGTTTTGACGGCGTTCTTTCTGTTTCTTGGATGCGTTCTGATTTTAAGTTTTCAACAGGTTTCTCAGTCGCCGGTGTTTGCGGTGAGGGGACTTGAATTGGAACCTCAACTGTTTCCGGTTCGTCACCGGATGGTGTATCTTGTTTGGTGACAGATACACTTTGAACCTTCGGCCCTACCTCGAGTGTGCATAAACCTTCCACAAATTCGAAGACGGAATTTATCTCGGCGATGTCAGCATGTGTCGTGATAGACGTGTGCCAAGAGATATAAGGTTTTTCTGGCTCAATTGTATCGAGCGTGGGTAGATCCTCTAATACAATTTCTGTGGAGACATGCCCGATTTCATTCAATGCTCGCAAAATATGAAATGGCTCGTTGCCAGTTTCAAACAACTCAGGAAAGGGTTTGAATACAACTTCGATGGTCGGAGTATTTACTTCTTCCGCCCCGGAGCTTTGCTCTGTGATGGCCGCAGATGGCATGTCTTCGATTGGGTCGCCAATATCCAAATCGAGGTCCAGCACCATAGCGGCCGGCTGAAAGTCTATTTCCTCCTCTACCTCTTCTTCTTCACCGATGAGTACGTCTAATTGTGCCAGAAGTTCAGCAGAACGTTCGGAAGGTACTTCAGCGTCGTCTCGGCTGACACGGACCAGATCGGATAGATGGTCAGCAGCTTGGAAGAAAAGGCGCATCGCTTCGTCGGTAATTGCGAGCCGTTCGCCCCTGACCTCATCCAACGCGGTTTCGTATCTGTGAGCGAAGCGGACGAGGTTTTCCAGGCCGAAGGCGCCAGCACCACCTTTGATGGAGTGAACTGCACGAAAGACTACGTTGATAGTTTCGCTGTCAGTCTCGCCATCTTCCAGGCTTTGCAAACCATCTTGCAAAGCCTCTAATAGCTCTTCGCATTCGATGAAGAAAGAAGCGCGGATTTCCGCCATGGGATCCATGTCGTCACTCATACTTGACGTCCTTAGCCGGCGACCATTTGAAGTGCTTTGATAAGTTTCGTCGGATCAAAAGGTTTGACGATCCAACCTGTCGCGCCAGCATCGCGCGCTTTCATTTTCAGTTCAGGAGCACTTTCTGTGGTCAGAACCAATATTGGGGTGGCGCGGTGCTTATCTTGGTCCCGCACTGCGTCGATGAACTGGAATCCGTCCATACGTGGCATGTTGATGTCCGTGATGATCGCATCCGGCGCAATACCAGCCAAGACCTCAAGCCCATGTTGACCATCGTCTGCTGTGTGCACGTCAAAGTCGTCGGTATTCAGCGCCATTTTGATCATGTTTCGCATTGTACGGCTGTCATCGACTGCTAATACTTCAATTGTCATTACACGCCCTCCATCAATTGTTCTGGCGTAATCCCCATGACACGCATTTGGTCCAAAGCTTTTTCGTGAATATTTCTAATTTCGAAGGAATGGCCCGACGTTTTTGCATGGCGTGATGCTGCAATCAAAGCTTGCAAGCTCAATGCCCCTAAATGCGTCACATTGGAGGCATCTATTGTCATATCACCGTCCATCGCGCGCAGGTCGCTGACCAATTTCATCGCAACGGCGAGGTCGAGTTTGGCTGGAAGCACCAATGGTTCACTCATCGAATTATCACCTGCCGGTGTACAGACGAGAATAGCATGGCCGACCTCTTCAACGATTCCTGATTAAGTTGTATCTAGAAGCGGGTCCCTTAATGTTTGGTTACGTTCAAAGCCGATTTCGCACAAAAAAAGCCGACCTGAGCACAGGTCGACTTGACAATTCTCATTTGTTTTTAAGGATTATCCGCGGCGACGACGTCCACCTTCACGTCCGCGACGCCCACCGCGCCCACCTTCCGCATTCGGTGGTTTGTTAAAGTGAATCCATTCACCGCCATGTGGATCATTATTGGTCAGAAAGTTAGCCGCACGAATGGCTTCCATTTCTTTACCGGCCCGGGGCAATGTAGATCCCATCCCGAACATTTGCACAAAGGCTTCATCATCCATCCCGTCGGGTAGAATGATACCAGCAGCTTCAACTGCAGCCCGTTTTTCGGCAATTTTCGACTTTGGAGTGGGAAGGGCGACCGGGTTCATAATGGCAGAGGTCATACCAGCTGCCATTGCCATCGGCAGGAACGCGTTATTGATCCCATGACGATTGGGCAAACCGAAAGAGATATTGGACGCGCCACAGGTGGTGTTTACGCCCAGTTCTTCGCGCAATTTGCGTACCAGCGTGAACACTTGCAGCCCAGCAGTCCCCATCGCGCCAATTGGCATCACCAATGGATCAACAACAATGTCATGCGCAGGAATGCCGAAATCCGCAGCGCGCTCGACAATTTTCTTGGCCACTGCAAAGCGCACCTCAGGATCTTCAGATATGCCCGTGTCATCATTGGAAATCGCAACCACTGGCACATTGTACTTCTTTACCAGTGGCAAGATCAGTTCTAACCGATCTTCCTCACCCGTTACCGAGTTCAGCAAAGGACGCCCCTGACAGACCTCAAGACCGGCCTCTAGCGCGGCTGGAACGGAACTGTCGATACATAAAGGAACGTCTACAAGGCCCTGAACCAATTCGATAACTTTATGCATCAAAGGAGGTTCTGTTTCGTTCGGGTTTGGGTTGGAATTATAGACAACCCCTGCATTGACGTCCAACACAGTTGCGCCTGCCGCAACTTGGGCAATTGCGTCCTTTTCAACGGTCGAGAAATCCCCGGCTTCCAGTTCTGCCGCAAGTTTTTTGCGTCCTGTCGGATTGATGCGTTCGCCGATCACGCAAAATGGCTGATCGAAGCCAATGATGGCGGTCTTGCTTTTGGATTCCACAATCGTCTGTGTCATTGATGACTTTCCTGATCATTTTGCCGGACATCTCTGCCATGGCCTTGTTGTGATGCTACTCATCCTGCATTTTTTTCACAGATGTGTGGCATTAAACGACTTGGTATTGCTTGGAACAGACACGTACCGCATCGGGCCGCCAACAGCGAGGCTTTGGCGTATGAAACTTTCCCATAATGTTCATGAGGGCAAGCATGGTCGCTTGCGTGTGTTTTATGATCCGTTTGCCGACTTGCCGCTTTCGCCGCCATGGATTTTCGCCCAACCCGCATTCGTTTTGATACCGCCAAGCGGAAAGAAATGAACATGGGTGACGCCAAAGTCTGGGTTTGCTGCTTTGTGCGCAGCCAACTCGGTCACAACCTCTGTTGGCTCGAATGGAAGCAGCAGCTTTGTGACGTCTCGTGCGCGCCGCTGTAGCACACGTAGACTCGCACCAACTCCGCAAGCAATCGAGAACTTGATCAAGGTTTGCAGCTTTGCAGGGCCCGCGATTCCGATGTGAATGGGCAAGTCGATACCTGCAGCCTTCAAGTCGTCGGCCCACTTAATGATGGGTTGTGCTTCAAAGGCAAATTGCGTGGCGATGGCCATGTCAGCGTCTGTGCGTTCAGAATACGCCTGTTTCCACGTTAGGGCGGCATCTACATTGGCCGTGCCCCCACTTGGATCAATGTCCTTGTTGCCTTCCGGGTGTCCTGCCACGTGAAGTCGCGTAAAACCTGCTTTGTCAAAAGCTTCGGTTTCCAACAACTGCATAGAGCTGTCAAAATCCCCGTGCGGCGTGGTCACTCCGCCAGCAAGCAGCAAAGCCTGCTTCACATCAGCTTCGCCCTGATACCGCGCGATCCAGTCCTGCAGTGTCTTGGTGTCTTTGATGATACGTGCCGGAAAATGCGGCATGACCGGAAAGCCATCTGCGTGTAAACGCGCCGCCGTGCGCACCATATCTTCAATGGGTGTGCCTTCGATATGGGCGATATAGACACGTGTTCCTTCGGGGAGCAGATCCCGGAAATTTTCGATCTTTTCTGCAGTGCGGGGCATCACTTCGATGGAATAATTCTTTACGAACGCTTCCACTTCGGGGTTCACCTGAATATCAGATTCAGCTTCGGGTTTTCTGAACAAACTCAACGCCATCGCCATGGCTCCTTTTAAAAACGGAGGCTTACGCCCAACCATCATTCGCAATCAACGCCTTGATGCGGTCTGTATCGTATTCCGCTTCAAGTCGTTTGCCTTCCGCTTCGGCAATCTCGGCAGGATCTCCATCCATGGGGTAGGGGTCCGCTTTGCGCCATTCAGCCAAATAGGCATCGGTATCCTTGGCATTGACCTTCATCGCGGCACGATCAATCGCTTGTTCAAACCGTTCTTCCAGCGGTCTTTTTGATCCACGTCGTCCCTTGCCCACAATGACTTGTGCGGGAATGTCGCGCCAATAAACAATCGTAACGTCGGGCATGGATGATTCCTTTGCTCAAGTAAGGTAGTGATACGGTTAGCTTCTGTAGTTTGGTGGGCTCTTTTCGACAAGCCAAAGGCAATCCGCGACTTGCTCGAACGCAGACAAGAGACTAACGTGAGATCAACTCGATACAGGAGGGCGCGTTGATGGCGCCCAGGCGTTCCAAAGGTGCAGGCGCTTTCCCAAAAGCGGTTGAAGGCCCCGCGCCCAAACGACCAGATCCAGCCGCCCTTTATGCGGCGCTGGATTTAGGCACAAATAGTTGCCGCATGCTGATTGCTCAACCAAAGGGCAGTGGGTTCCATGTGGTTGATAGCTTTTCGAAATCAGTGCAACTCGGCACTGGTCTAGAGAAGTCTGGAAACTTGTCCGGTGGCTCAATGACCCGCACGGTACAAGCGCTGCGTATTTGTCAGCAAAAGCTCAAGAAGCACAAAGTGCGCAATATGCGGCTTGTCGCAACCGAAGCGTGTCGCCGGGCAAAAAACGCCCATGTTTTCATTGACCGGGTCCGTCGTGAAACAGGGTTACGTCTTGAAATCATCGAACCCGAACAGGAGGCGCGTCTTGCCGTTGTGTCCTGCGCGCCTTTGGTTTCAACCAAGACAGAACAATTGCTTGTCGTCGACATCGGTGGTGGCTCTACGGAATTGGTGTGGATTGACCTGGCGTCGGTTCCCAAACGAGATCGCCCAAGCGCCATTATGCGCCTGCACACGGGGTTCAATCAGACCGACAATCCGTTTCCTGTCGCGAAGGTGGTTGATTGGATTTCCGTGCCGCTAGGGGTCGCTACGTTGCGGGATCATTTCAGCGACGTTGAAGATGATGCTGCGCGTTTTGCCCTGATGAGCTGGTTTTTTGAAGAAAATTTGAATGACTTTGCCCCATATCGGGATCTGCAAGCCCATGATCGCTTTCAGATTGTTGGAACGTCGGGCACTGTGACAACCGTTGCGGCGTCGCATTTGGGGCTGCGGCGCTATGATCGCACGAAAGTTGACGGTCTTCGGATGACATCAGAGCAAATCGACAAAGTCATTCGCGGGTATCTGGATCTGGGTCCTTCGGGGCGGCGGGCTGATCCGCGTATCGGCCAGGATCGCCAAGCCTTGATCATGTCGGGCTCTGCAATTTTGCAGGCTCTGATGCGTTTGTGGCCCACGGATCGGTTGTCTGTGGCAGACCGCGGACTGCGTGAAGGTCTTCTTTATGCGCAAATGTCGGCGCATGGTGTCTTAGAAGACGGTGCGTTCTAAGTTGTTGCGTCCTTGCCCTATGCGCTTGGCAAGACTATCCAGCAACCAACATCGGATCGGGACTATGACAAAAAACACATCCGGGCGCGGGCAACGTGATCTAAAGGTGAAGGTGAAAACCGCCCGTGGGCGCACGACAAGCTCGACCCGTTGGTTGCAACGCCAGTTAAACGACCCGTACGTGAAACGCGCGCAAGTCGAGGGTTACCGGGGCAGGGCGGCTTTCAAGATACTCGAGCTTGATGACAAATTCCGCTTTCTGGTCCCGGGTGCCCGAATTGTGGATCTGGGCTGTGCACCGGGTGGATGGTGTCAGGTTGCCGCCAAACGTGTGAATGCACTGGGTGAGCGCCGTGACAAAAAGCAAGGCACCGTACTTGGGATTGATTTGCAAGAAATGGAGCCGATTGCCGGAACCGAGCTATATCAATTGGATTTCATGGATGACGGCGCAGACATACAAGTCAAAGATTGGCTTGGCGGGAAAGCGGATGTGGTCATGTCGGACATGGCGGCGTCGTCTTCTGGGCACAAACAAACGGATCACTTGCGGATCATTTCCTTGTGCGAGGCAGCGGCGTATTTCGCGTTTGACGTGTTAGAAACCGGTGGGACGTTTGTTGCAAAAGTTTTGGCTGGCGGCGCAGAGGGAGAGCTTCAAAAACTTCTGAAGCAGCGGTTTGAAAAAGTCGCCAACGTGAAACCGCCCGCCTCTCGGTCGGACAGTTCAGAAAAATTTGTGGTGGCGACAGGATTTCGCGGCTAACTGCCGACTATCTCGCCACAGCCAGAAGACTTCGCTTCGAAAACGAATCAAGCGCGTGCTGTCGCACCGCCGTGATTTCATGCTTCGTCAGGAAGTGCTGAGATGAGTGGATATCCACCATGTCTTCAGAGCCATCTGAGTCCTGAGTTGTGAGAATATTAAACAGCTTGGCGTGCCTCGCAGGGGCAGAGCTCAAGGGTTGCGCATCGTTAAACTTATGTACTTGTTCCATAAGAAATGGCTACTGAGTCGTCCCGGCAAACAAGGGGCGGCATTGGGGCAATACTAGGTCGCATAACGTGGTTTTTACAGAAATTGCGCAACAAAAAAGCGCCCCGGGGGCGCTTTGTTTCGTGTCGTGTAACGATGATTTGTCAACCACCCCAAGTTCGCACTGGGCCGCAATCCATGTGCACAAAGTTGGAACCCGAATATTTGCCAACGCCACCGCCATTGCAAGCCGCGGCCGCGCGGGCGATCTGTCCAACGGACCGACTGGACAAACGCAGATCTGCCGCTTGGCCCTTCATATGCAGGGAATTCTTGGCAACACCGCGCGAGCGGGAGCGCAACATCGCATTGGTTTTGGGGCTGCGATATCCGGACAAAAGCAAATAGGGTTCACTAATATCCATAAGATTGTGTGCGGCGGCCATGATATCGACATTCCGCAGATCCATTTGGATCACGTCGTTTGTCCGCCAGTCGCGCATAAAGTGGTTCACTTCCTGAACCGCGTCTTTGATATATTTGCCATCGACCCAATAGATCATGTCAATGCGCTCGCCCGTCCGGGCAGAATAAAGACGCAAGCGTCGAATGTCGCCGGATCCGCGCAGAAAGCCTGCGGCTTTCGTAAAGGTCGGAGCTGCTGCTATAGTTGTCGCTGCAAACGCACCCAGCAATGCGCGGCGCGAAAAGGCCGAAGGAGTCTGTGTCATAATCTGCGCTGTCCCGTACGCTGCCTGCCTGCCTTGATGTTACAAGGCTTCCATCTTATCCCCCAAGATGTCCCCTTTTTATTACACAACACGAATCATGAACCAAGCGTTGATTTGCCTCCAAAAAATTTCCCCGTAGATTTCGGCGAGAATTTGCGCAGAATTAATGAAATTTTGTGTGTTGACCACTAGAGCGCGTAATTAGCGCAATATTTACCTTCGGATTGGTCAAAATGACGAATTGTGAATGGACTTGATGGGGGTCGATCCCGCACAACCGTTGTCACGCGGAATCACTGAAGTGTTGAGGAACCAACTATGATTATGGCCCGCAAGCCCTTTGTAATGCACCTGCTGTTGGGTCTGGTTTTGACCTTGGGTGTTTGGCTCACTGCGCCGCAAGCAGCGCATGCTCAAGTTACTGCATTAAAACAAGCCATTGCAGAAGCATCTGCGCGCGACAAGGACATTGCCGCATTCTACAAGGCAAATGGTTTCAAACCGATTTGGGTTGGACGGTCTGGAAAAGACCGTACACGCCGGGCACAGCTGTTACGGTATCTTGCGCAGGCGGGCGACCATGGGCTGCCAGTGTCACGCTATGACCCCAGTGGATTACAAGCCAAGATGAAGTCCGCGAAAGGCGCGAAGCAACGCGGTCAGTTGGAAGTTGAACTGAGCCGCGTATTTTTACAATATGCGCGGGACGTTCAAACTGGGGTCCTTGTTCCCAGCCGCGTCGATGCAGCGATTGTTCGCCAAGTGCCGTATCGTGACCGGTCTTCTTATCTCGTGAATTTCGTAAAATCCTCACCTCAAGGATTTTTCAAAGCGTTGCCTCCCAAAACAGCCGAATATGCAGCGTTGCGCAAAGCGAAACTGCGTATGGAACAGCAGTTGGGTCGTGGCGGCTGGGGCGCGGCCATTCCCGCAAAATCCTTGAAACCGGGTGACACAGGAAATGCAGTTGCGGCGCTTCGCAACAAACTTGTCGTTATGGGATATCTCAAGCGGACAAATGTCTCGGTATATGACGCAAAAATCCAAGCTGCCGTTCAACAATTCCAGTTGGCCCATGGTTTGGAAGCAGACGGGGTGGCCGGTTCTGGCACGATCGCAGAGTTAAACACACCCATCGAAGCACGTTTGCAATCTGTTATTGTTGCGATGGAGCGTGAACGTTGGGTAAATCGTGAACGTGGTAAACGTCATATTCTAGTGAATATCCCAGATTTCACAGCCAAAGTGGTCGACAGTGGCAAAGTCACGTTCTCGACACGCTCGGTTGTTGGAGCAAACCAAGACGACCGTCCAACGCCTGAATTTTCCGACGTCATGGAATTCATGGTCATCAATCCAAGTTGGTACGTGCCGCGTTCTATCGTAACCAAAGAATATCTGCCCGTTCTTAAAAAGAACCCATATGGTGTAAAGCATATCGAAATCACCGATAGCAAAGGGCGTTTGGTCAATCGTGGGTCTGTCAATTTCTCGAAATACACAGAGAAAACATTCCCGTTCGCGATGCGTCAGCCGCCGTCACGCGGCAACGCACTGGGTCTTGTGAAGTTCATGTTCCCGAACCGTCACAACATCTATCTGCATGATACACCTGCCAAGAATTTGTTTGGCCGCGAAGTCCGTGCTTATAGCCACGGTTGCGTGCGTTTGGCGGATCCGTTTGATTTCGCGTATCACTTGTTGGCAAAACAGACGAACGACCCACAAGGGTTTTTCCAAAACAAGCTGGCGACCGGTAAAGAGTCGCGGGTAAACCTGAAAGAACCCGTGCCCGTACATATCATCTATCGGACTGCGTTCACCAACAACAAAGGTGTGACAGAATTCCGTCGTGACGTTTACGGCCGCGATGGGCGTGTCTGGAGCGCGCTGCGGAACGCAGGGGTAGCCCTCCGCGCGGTTCAAGGGTAAGTCTTGGCCTCCAGATTAAGGGGCCGTTCATGACGCACAAACTATCCGATATTGCGGCGGCGCTTGGGGCAGAGGTCTTTGGCGCCGCTGGTCTTTTGATCAATGCGGTTTCAGAACCCGCGACCGCTGGCCCAAATGACCTTGCACTGGCAATGGACGAAAAGTATGCACAAGACCTGCATTCTGGTCAGGCACGTGCGGCGATGCTTTGGCCTGGTGCCGACTGGAAAGCATTGGGTCTGGAAGCTGCGATCGCCGCACCGCGTCCGCGATTTGCTTTGTCGGGGTTGTCCGCCATGATGGACCACGGGCAAGGGTTTCCTGAAGGTATTCATCCATCAGCGAATATCCATCCGGACGCACGCGTCGGACGTGGCTGCAGCATCGGCGCATTTTCTATCGTATCTGCGGGTGCAACGCTGGGCGCGGGGACAGTTATTGGACCGCAGTGTTTTGTCGGCGTGAACGCGACGCTCGGGGATATGTGTTTCTTGCGCGAACAGGTGTCAATCGGTGCGCGTGTGACTATCGGGGATCGATTTATTGCGCAACCCGGTGTCAGGATCGGTGGCGATGGGTTCTCTTACGTGACGCCAGAAAAAAGCGCTGTAGAGACCGTGCGTGAAACTTTGGGAGAACGGGGGGACATCTCTGATCAAAGTTGGGCCCGCATTCATTCATTGGGCGCAGTCACCATCGGGGATGATGTCGAGATTGGTGCCAATTCATGTGTTGATTGCGGGACCATCCGTGACACGCGTATTGGAAATGGCGTCAAAATAGATAACCTTGTTCAAATTGGTCACAACGTAACCGTAGGAAATGACTGTATGATTTGCGCCCAATGCGGGATTGCCGGATCTTCGCGGCTGGGCAATAATGTTGTTTTGGGGGGGCATACTGGGGTCAGCGACAATGTCTTCATTGGGGATCGGGCGATCACCGGTGGGGCGACAGTGGTTTTGTCCAATATTCCTGCTGGACGTGTGATGTTGGGGTATCCTGCCGTGAAGATGGAAACACAGTTGGAACTACACAAAGCACAGCGTCGATTGCCTCGATTGTTCCGCGATGTCGCAGCTTTGAAATCAAAGGTTTTCAAGGACGCCGACACAGACTAAATCTGCGCCAGACATCAGGATAGCGGTCAGGGGTCGATCATGGATATCCAGGAAAAAGTCATTCACATTCTCGCAGAGCAAGCCATGCTTGAAACATCGGATATTTCCGCCACCAGCACCTTAGAGGATCTAGGCATCGACTCTCTGGGGCTGGTCGAAAGCATTTTTGCCATTGAAGAAACATTCGATATTACAGTGCCATTTAACGCCAACGATCCGACAGAAAGTGATTTTGACATCTCAGATGTTACCTCAATTACAAAGGGGATCGAACTGCTGATCTCGCAGAAAGCGTAACGGTTTATGCAACGCGTCGTCATTACAGGGGCCGGCACGATCAATCCGCTTGGGCATTCTGTTCCAGAAACATTAGAGGCAATGCGCGAAGGTCGGTGTGGTATTGGCCCGCTGAACATTCGCGACATTGACCGCCTTGCTGTTCAAATCGGTGGACAAGTGCGT
>CALHST010000384.1 GCA_938038825.1 uncultured Paracoccaceae bacterium
GGAAATCGCAGATGTGTTGCGTCGGCTCAGCGCCGAGATGGGGTTGACCGTGATTGTGACGGAGCAGAACGCAAACTTTGCCCTGTCACTGGCGCAGCGGCTTTATGTGCTTGAGGCGGGTCATGTCACGGCCACTGGCACTGCAGAGGACCTCGCCAAAGATGACACCTTGGCCAAAAGCTATTTTGGGGCCTGACATTTGGAGCCTAACGGGCCGGATCACACAGCGCAGGGCGGCGGTGTGTAAGCCACGATGTCGCGTTCAACCGCACGGGCAAAGGCCAGGCAGGTTTTGTCGCGGCCATGTCCGCAGATGGCCTGATATCCCACAGGCAAGCCCGCGATCTGCGCCATGGGTCCAACAACCGAAGGCAGGCCAACAACGCCGGAATATCCCGACCAGAACAATTGCGTGTTTTCCAATTGATCAACGTTGTTAACCGGAAAGCGGCGGAAGGGGCGTGTGCCAACCTCGTCCTTGGGAAAGGCGGCGCTTGAGGCAACAGGGGCCAAAATGACATCCGCGTCTTCGAAAAACGCATCAAAAGCCAGCCGCGCGACGCGCCGTTGATTGTCCAGATCCAACCATGCGCGGTGACTGATCTGAGTGCCCGACATTCGGGTGCCACCGATCCGTTTCACATCGTCAGGTGCATCGGCATAGGGTGCGACGGCGGCGTGTGCGTCTTCGTCGCTCATCCCCAATGACAGGGCTGCGCCCAGCAGTTTCAGGTAGACCATGAAATGCGCTTCGCTGTCGATTTCAGGCAAACGATTGCGGATCACAGTGGCGCCGGCGGTTTCCAGTTTATCGGCAAAATCTGACAGGGCGTCCAAATAGGCATGGTCCACGGGGGACGCGTCATCACCCAGCATCAAGGCCACCTTGAAGTCCGCAAGGTTGGTGCGGGGGTCGGAATTGTCTGCGATGGACCAGACAGAGGCATCAAATTGCGACGGCCCGGCCAAGACGTCAAATGCAAGGCTTAAATCTGTCGCTGTGCGTGCCAAAGGCCCGGCCACTGCGATATCAATATCGCCGTACCAGCCCTCCATCGTGTGGCCCCGTTTGGACACCACATTCCATGTGGGTTTCAGGCCAAACACCCCGTTGTAATGGGCCGGGTTGCGGATGCTGGACCCGATATCGCTGCCCACTTCCAGCGCGGACATGCCCGTGGCAATCGCAACGCCAGACCCGCCAGACGATCCGCCCGAGGTGCGGGTGACATCCCAAGGGTTGGAGGTCGACCCGTAAATTTCGTTAAAGCTTTGCCATTCCACCAGTTTCAGGGGAACGTTGGTTTTGCCATACACAATCCCGCCGGCAGCACGATAGCGTTTGACCGCGTCGGAATCCTTGGGCCGGATGTTGTCTTTCAGCGCGGGAATGCCCCATGTTGTGGGGCTGCCTGCCAGATCAAAGCTTTCTTTGACGGTGATCGGAATGCCGTGCAGGGGGCCGCGGCTTTGGCCCTCCTTGGTTTCGGTGTCGCATTTTACGGCCTCTGCCATGGCGTGTGCGCGGTCTTGCCAGATGACCGCGTTCAGGCTGGGGTTCAGCCGGTCCACCCGATCAAATGCGATTTGCAGCTGTTCGCGGGCCGTTGTTTCACCGCGTTGGATCGCGGCGGCAATGTCGGTGGCGCTCAGCATCCCCTTAACCCGCCGCCAAAGGCAGGCGACGTTCCAGCACCCGCGCCATGATCGAGGCCCCGACAGGCAGCAGCTCAGGATCCAGGACAAAGCCGGGGTTATGCAGGGGCAGGGTGCCTGCGTGCCCCACAGTGCAATAGGCGCCCGGAACCACCTTGAGCATGTCGGCAAAGTCTTCGGACCCGGTTGCGGGGTCTTGTTGATCCGTGACGTTGTCGGCCCCCACGATGTCTGCAGCGGCTTCCAGATAGGCGTCAGACAGGGCGGCATCATTGGTCAGCACATCAAACACATTGCGCAGGTCCAGCGTGATATCGACGCCATACGCCCGCCCCATCCCGTCACACAGATCCTGCATCCGGGTTGCGGCCACGTCATAGACGTCGTCCTTGAAGTAGCGAATGGTGCCCGCCAGTGTGGCTGTATCAGGCACAACGTTATACGCCGCCCCTGCATGGATCTGCGTCACCGACACCACGCAGGTGTCCAGCGGTGGCACGTTGCGGGACACAATGGATTGGATCTGCCCCACAAGCGCCGAAGAGATCACCACCGGATCGCGCGAGGCTTGGGGCATTGCCGCGTGGCTGCCGCGCCCTTGGATCTTGATGTCAAAGAAGGCTGCGCCCGCCATGGCGGTGCCTTTGCAGATCCCCACGCGACCGGGCATCCCGTTGGGGTAATTGTGCATCCCGTACACTTCGTCACAGGGGAACCGATCAAACAGCCCATCGGCCAACATGCCGCGTGCGCCACCCAGACCTTCTTCTGCGGGTTGAAAGATCAGCACGGCAGTGCCGTCAAAATCGCGGGTTTCCGCCAGATGTTTGGCCGCGCCCAGCAGCATCGTTGTGTGACTGTCATGACCGCACGCATGCATAACGCCGGGAGTCTTGGAGGCATAGGCAAGGTTGGTTTCCTCGTCTATCGGCAAGGCGTCCATGTCGGCCCGCAGCCCAACGCGTTTACCTCCGCCCCCTTTGCCCTTGATCAGCCCCACAACCCCGGTCTTTGCGATCCCCTCATGCACTTCATCCACGCCATAGGCACGCAGCTTATCCGCGACCACGTTGGCAGTGCGGGTTTCCGTAAAGCCGATTTCAGGATGCGCGTGCAGGTCTTTGAAGATCTCGGTCAGTTCATCTTTGGCTTTTTCAATGATGGGCAATATCGCCATGGGAACATCTCCTGCGGTGGGGTTAATGGGCGCGTCCTGACCCGAATTCAACATCTGTGCCGGGGGCTGCGTCCAGCAACAGGCGGGTATAGTCGTGTTGCGGATCAGAATAGACAGACCGCGTGGGGCCCTGTTCCACCACAACTCCGTGCTGCATCACGATCAGCCGGTCACAGATTTGGGCAGCGACCCGCAAATCATGGGTGATGAACAACATCGCCAGATTATAGCGGTCGCGAATGTCATCCAGCAGTTCAAGCACTTGGGCCTGCACCGACACGTCCAGCGCCGACACGGCTTCGTCCGCGATCAGCACTTCGGGTTTCACGGCCAAGGCCCGCGCGATACAAATCCGTTGCCGCTGACCCCCGGAAAACTGGTGCGGATAGCGATCCAGCGCATCCCCTGACAGGCCCACCAGCTCCATCAGGTCGCGCGCGTCTGCCAGTGCCTTGTCTTGGGTAATTCCGTAATTCATCGGCGCTTCGATGATGGATTGCCCAATGGTGCGGCGCGGATTGAGCGAGCGATAGGGGTCTTGGAACACGATCTGCACTTTGGACCGGTGCGGGCGCAGCTTGGATTCCGGCAGGGTCGCGATTTCGGTCCCATGCAGGGATATCGACCCCGATGTGGGATTGATCAGGCGTGCAATGCACCGCGCCACGGTGGATTTACCAGAGCCACTTTCCCCGACGATCCCAAGGG
This sequence comes from uncultured Paracoccaceae bacterium, assembly GCA_938038825.1. GTDB lineage: Bacteria > Pseudomonadota > Alphaproteobacteria > Rhodobacterales > Rhodobacteraceae > Aliishimia. Next base: position 3,542 of record CALHST010000384.1, read on the forward strand.
TTTCGCCCTTTTTCACATACAGATCCACATCCTTGGCAGCATGCACAATCCGATCTTTGCTGAGCCAGCCCTTGCGGCCATAGACCTTGTTCAAGGTGGTGACATTGATCGAGGTTTCGCCTTTGATCACAGTGCGTTCTGGCGGGGTCATGGACGGGACCGAGGCCATGAGCATCTGCGTGTAGGGCTCTTTGGGGTTGCGCAGGACGTCGTCCCGGCTGCCTTGTTCCACGATGCGTCCGTGTTGCATGACGACAATGCGATCCGCGATTTCTGCCACAACGCCAAAGTCATGGGTGATAAACAGAACCCCGGTGCCCTGACGTTCCTGCATCTCTTTCACAAGCTTCAGGATCTGCGCTTGGGTGGTCACATCCAGCGCCGTTGTGGGTTCATCTGCAATCAACAGGGCAGGGTCCAGAACCAAGGCCATGGCGATCATGATGCGTTGTCGCTGCCCTCCGGAAAGCTGGTGGGGAAAGCTGTCTACCATACGGTCCGGGTCGGGCAAATGCACCGCGCGCATGATCTCGATGGCGCGCGCGCGGCGGTCTGCCACGCCCAGATCGGTATGGATTTCCAACACTTCCGCGATTTGATCGCCAACCCGGGCCACAGGGCTGAGTGCGGTCATCGGTTCCTGAAAGATCATTGCCATTTTGGTGCCGCGCAGGTCGCGCAACCGGTTGGGCACGGCCTGCAAGGTGTCTTCGCCCTGCAACAGGGTTTCGCCTGCATCGGGTGTCAGTTCCTTGGGCAACAGCCCCATGACAGCTTGTGCTGTCACCGATTTGCCAGAGCCACTTTCGCCCACGACACAGACGATTTCACCAGGATTGACGGTAAAGCTGATCTCTTCCACGGCGTGCGGTCGATCCGCCCCTTTTGGCAGGCGCACACGCAGATTATTCACGCGAAGAACCGGGTCACTCATACCAATCAGACCTGTTTTGAAAAGCGCGGATCCATTGTGTCGCGCAGACCATCCCCCAGGACGTTCACGGATAAAACCGTCAACGCAAGGACAATGCCGGGGTAAAGGATGTTATGGGGATGCAGCTGAAAGACCTGACGCCCTTCGGCCATGATGTTCCCCCATGTGGGGATCTCGGGTGGGATGCCGATACCCAGAAAACTTAGGATCGCTTCCACAATAATGGCAGAGGCCACGATAAAGGTGCCCTGAACGATCAGTGGCGCAATGGTATTGGGCAGCACGTGGCGCACCAATAGCAGCGGCGTCGGGGTGCCGGCTGTGATCGCCGCTTCGACATACGGTTCTTCGCGGATCGACAGCACAACAGAGCGCACAAGGCGCACAACGCGCGGGATTTCTGACACCACGATGGCAACAATCACCGACAGCAACCCGGCCGAAAACAGGGACACCACCGCAATGGCCAGCAGGATCGCGGGAATGGCCATCATCCCATCCATGATGCGCATGATGAAACTGTCTGCAAACCGAAAATACCCGGCAATCAGGCCAATCAGCATACCGACAAAGATCGCAATGGCGGCCACGGACAGCCCCACAATCAGGGACGTGCGGGCGCCGTACACCACGCGGGAATACACATCCCGCCCCAGCGTGTCTGACCCCATGCGATAGACGACCTCGACCTTTTGGCCGGTATTGTAATCCCGTACTGTGGCCTCGTATCCGGGTGGTTGGTTGCGGTTGCGGGGGCTGATGCCGGATGGATCGCGGGTATCAAGATAAGGCGCAAAGATCCCCATGAGGGCAATCAACAGCGCCAGCCCCCCGCCAAGCAGAACAGAGGTGTTGGAAAACATGCGCCCCAAAGTCTGGCGAAACGGGGATTGAGCAGTGGTCACAGCCATTAGTAACGGATCCTTGGATCAAGCAACGTATAGCTGACATCCACCGCGAGGTTGATCAGCACATAAACAACGGAAAAGAAAAGAATAACCGCTTGGATTGTGGGAAAATCGCGGTTCAAAACGGCCTCGACCGTCAACAGACCAAGACCGGGAATGGTAAAGACGCTTTCGGTCACCACCACGCCCCCAATCAGGATGGCAATGGCAAGACCAATGACCGTGACAATCGGCA
>CALHST010000385.1 GCA_938038825.1 uncultured Paracoccaceae bacterium
ATAAGTCTGCCGCCAAAACCAGGACACTCCGCCGAATGGCGCGGGCATCATAGCCCGTAAAGCTGATAGGAACTTGGTTTGCGAAACCCATCCACTGCCCGGCAGGGCATTGCATCGCAATGTCCCGAGAGGGAGGGCCAGCGGTCAACACCGCGCAAACAGGCCCCTCTCATGCTTTGCAAGCAAACCACTGCCGGGCAGCGGGAACACATGACTGCTTCTGACAAATGCACAAATCGGATCAAAAATGTCTTGCTATGCAGGAGCCAATGGTATGGACCCCGCCGCCCTCAAGCGGCGACGATTGCGCATTTGCAAATCAAGGAGAAATATTATGGAAATTGTGCGTATTGGTTTGGACTTGGCGAAGACCATCTTTGAAGTCCACGGTGTAGATGCTCAAGACAAAGCGGTTTTGCGAAAAACACTACGACGTGACGCAGTCACCCAATTCTTTGCTGATTTGCCACCCTGCATAATTGGCATGGAGGCCTGTAGCGGATCGCATTATTGGGCAAAGGTTTTTGCTGATCTCGGGCATGAAGTTCGCCTGATCTCACCACAGTTCGTGACGCCCTACGTCAAATCTAACAAGAACGACCGGAACGATGCCGAAGCGATTTGCGAAGCTATTGGCAGACCATCCATGCGGTTCGTACCGATCAAAACTGCGGAACAGCTCGAAATCCAGGCCGTTCATCGTATCCGTCAAAGACTGATGGAAAATAGAACCAGGTTGGTGAACCAGATCCGAGGACTGTTGGTCGAGCATGGCTTGGTCGTCGCCCGGGACATCTCAAGGATCCGGCAAGCACTGTCGCAGATCGCCGATGGCGTTGATCACACGCTGGGCGCGATGCTTGTGGATTCGGCCTGCGACGTGCGCGAAGAACTCAGCGAGTTGGATCAGCGCATCGTCGTTTACACAAAGCGCATCCGAGAGCTCTTTCGGTCCAACGAGATGTGCCAGCGGATTGGTAAGATCGAAGGGATCGGGCCGATAACGGCAACTGCGCTGGTAGCCGCAGTCTGCGACCGGACGTGCTTTAAGAATGGACGACAGTTTGCCGCTTGGCTTGGACTCGTTCCCAAACAGCGATCTAGTGGCGGCAAGTCCCGCCTGTTTGGAATCAGCAAACGCGGAGACCGATATTTGCGCACTTTGTTGATCCACGGTGCTCGCGCTGTTCTGAGGAAAGCGGGTGGGAAAACAGATGCCAGAATTCTGTGGATCGAACGAATGCGCGATCGACGGCATCCTAATGTGGTCGCAGTGGCGCTTGCCAACAAGAATGCCAGGATCGCTTGGGCAGTCTTGTCAGCTCGTACTGAGTATCAACCGGCCTTCACCGCTTAACAGGACGCTGGAAACCAAACGGGCTACCTGAATATTGCAGCAATTTGGCATGGGATGGTGACAACGACACGAACCGTAGCTTCTTGAACCTGGTGTGTGGATCGGCGCAACAAAGTTGATGCCTTGGAGCCAATGAGGGGGAAGCAAGCGGAAATCCATCGGGGCTCGCGGTGACGATATATCGGGCCGCTCACAGAAGCCGGATATACGTCAGCAATCGTGATCCTGAACCAAACCAACCAAAACCGTTGCAATAAGGCGGGGTCCATATACATCCACACATGACGTTCGCTGCGACACAGCATGCCAGTAGTTTGAGCTCGAAGCAGCCATTCGGAAAACCACTACAAACTCCGCTTCCTGCGCATCCTCAAACCTGTCAAAGCAAAAAGCCCCGGCGCGGTGTCCGGGGCTTCTTTAATCTTTGATATCCACCTAGTGGCTGGGTTGTTTGTCCCAGTCTTCCTGTTTTGGCAGGATTTCGAACGTGTGTTCTGGTGGGGGTGAGGGCAGGGTCCATTCCAGGGTGTCTGCGTACTCGTTCCATGGGTTGTTCTCTGTCACCTTCGCGCCGCGAGTCAGCGTGTAGAAGATGATGCCGAAGAACAGCAGGAAGGAAGCAAAGGACAGGAATGCGCCGACACTGGACCAGTAGTTCCAATAGGCAAATGCCTCGGGGTAGTCGATATAGCGACGTGGCATGCCCTGACGACCCAAGAAGTGCTGTGGGAAGAAGGTCAGGTTTGCACCGATGAACATCATCCAGAAGTGGATTTTGCCCCAGAACTCTGGATACATGCGGCCCGACATTTTCGGCAGATAGAAATAGATACCCGCGAAGATGCAGAACACGGCGCCCAAGCTCATCACATAGTGGAAATGTGCCACCACGTAGTACGTGTCGTGGTAGTAGCGGTCCACAGCAGCCTGAGACAGAACGATGCCGGTCACGCCGCCCATTGTGAACAGGATCAGGAAGCCAAAGGCCCACAACATAGGTGTCTTGAACTCAACCGAGCCGCCCCACATTGTTGCAATCCACGAGAACACTTTCACGCCTGTTGGCACCGCGATGACCATGGTTGCTAGCATGAAATAGGCTTGCTGGTTCAGGGACATGCCCACTGTGTACATGTGGTGCGCCCACACAACAAAGCCCAGTGCGCCAATCGCGATAATCGCCCAGACCATTGGCAGGTAGCCAAACACGGGCTTTCGCGAGAATGTCGCGATCACGTGTGATATCAAACCAAAGCCCGGCAGGATCACGATGTACACTTCGGGGTGACCGAAGAACCACAGGATGTGTTGATACAGAACCGGATCGCCGCCGCCTGCTGGATCAAAGAACGCGAAACCGAAGTTTCGGTCCATCAGCAGCATGGTGATCGCACCCGCCAAAACAGGCAAAGACAACAGGATCAACCATGCGGTCACGAAAATGGACCAGCTGAACAAAGGCACTTTGAACAGGGTCATACCCGGTGCCCGCATGTTCAGGAATGTGGTGATCATGTTGATCGCGCCCAAGATCGACGAGGCCCCCGAGACGTGAACCGCAAAGATCGCAAAGTCCATCGACATGCCGCCTTCATTGGTCGACAGCGGCGGGTAAAGAACCCAACCAACGCCGGAACCTGCCTGGTCGTTGCCGCCCGGCATCAGAACCGAGAAGACCGCCAAAGTGGTACCGAAGACATAGAGCCAGAAGGACAAGTTGTTCAAACGCGGAAACGCCATATCCGGCGCACCGATTTGCAACGGCATGAAATAGTTGCCAAATCCGCCGAACAGGGCCGGAATAACAACAAAGAACATCATCAAGATGCCGTGGCCGGTAATCAGAACGTTCCACAGGTGCCCGTTCGGAATACACTCGCGTGCCGCATCTGCGAACAACCGCGCACCGCCGGATTCGGGGTGGCACATGTATTGAACACCCGGCTCCATCAGTTCGAGCCGCATGTAAACAGTAAAGGCCACCGAGATGAACCCGGCAAAAGCCGAGACAATTAGGTACAGAATACCAATGTCTTTGTGGTTTGTGGACATGAACCACCGCTGAATGAAACTGCGGGTGTCCTCATGTTCGTGGCCATGAATGGCTGCGTCTGCCATAAGGCGTGCCTCCTATTGAGCATAAGACATGTACACGCTTCTGTGTGCACATGGATTCTGGGCTGTTCTAGAGGCTTAGCACTTACCGTTCAATGGAGGAACCGGGCTGTTAACGGGTAAGATTGTCGCGCCCCTCGCGTTTTCGGCTCTTTGGGCGGTGGAAAACTGCATTATTTTGCGGAAACTTGGTGTTGGATGCACAAGGTGCGGGCGGTCATCCCTGCAAACGACGGCGCATTTTTACAGGCGCTAAAGGCGCACGTTCGGGTTTTTTCGCTTTGAGGTCACGAAGAAGTAAAAGCGCTTCGTCCCAACGCAAGATCTGCCGGGCAGACTTAGCGTGGGGCGTATTTCCCAGCGTGACGTTTTCAACAAAACGCCAATCTTGCGACATGTGGTCTGAGTCTTTGTTGCCTGACGAGTTGAAATAGCTTTCGCTCCATACGCCGTTGGCAAGGACAAGCGCATGATCTTGGAACAAGAGCTGATAGTAACTGACGCCCATGCGGGGAATTTCAGTTTGGGCAAGGCCCGCTTTTTCGAAATGCCGCGCCTGCAAAAAGACTTCTGGATCGGCGAAGTAAGCTTCGGCTTTGGCGCTGCGGTGCAAAACGCAATGGGCTGGGGACAAAAGGATGCTTTCCGCGCCGGGACACAAGTGCGGGTCCAGACGGACAGGGCGCAATTCCGGGGTGCGGAGCAAATCGCCCACGGTGACATGTATTTTGCACAGCCCCAACAGAGTCTGAGCCCCGGAATCGTACGTGGGGATGCGATCACCCGGCTGCAGATCGGTCACTGGAATTTCGCCGTTGTTGGTCAGAATGATGGTGTCTTCTGCAAAACAGGCGATATCTGGCGTACCCGGCGTAGGGTTTGTTTTAATCAAGGTGCCGTCTGCATCAGGCGTAAAGGCCCGACCATTTGGGGCGTTGCTGTCGATAAATTCATCGGCTTTGCTGATGTTTCTGTCCCCTTCAACATCTACATCTTGGCCGCCCGCATTGTCTGCGAGTAATTCACTGATGAACGGTCCGCTTATAAAATTCGTCATAAAATATGCTCGTCATTTTTGTTGAGACAGAACAAACAGGATCGCGTGGCAGAAATGCGGCGTTGGCTGGGGGTTTTTGGGTCTCACGCGATGCGGGAATAATTAAGAATGTTCTGTAAGTGTTTGAAGAAAAGATGTTTTTAGGGCTGCGTCTAGGTCTTCCATCATCACAGGCAGTCCAAGATCAACAAGGCTTGTGACCCCGTGATCTGCGATGCCGCACGGCACGATGCCAGAAAAATGCTCTAGGTCAGGGTCCACATTGATGGA
>CALHST010000386.1 GCA_938038825.1 uncultured Paracoccaceae bacterium
AGCGTCGAATAACACTTAAAAATCCCATGTCGATCACTCCGAATCTCCCTGAACAAAAACGTCAGGGCCATGTGTTCACATGGGTCAATTCTCAGTGACAATTTAAGGGGCTACCGGGTCAGTTCTCAGTGACAATCAACAGCGACTCGTAGGTATCTGTTCTGAACTTACCAAAAAGGGCACTGCACAAGTTGTGGTGCTGCAGTTGTGGATCACCAGCGCGTTTAGTGCTGCCATAGACGGATCTTGCTTTGATGGCGGGCTTGCTTTGGCGTTATGCTGTGATTCTTACGTGGCAGGATCATCAGCGCATTTTGCCATTACCCCGGCAAGGCTTGGATTGTTATAAAGCCTTCGGAACGTCAACCGTTTGGCTTCCGTCGTGGGTCACCAGTTGGCGCGGCATATTTTGCTGCTGAGTGAAGTAGTGACGCCCGAACTGACGCTGGAATCCGGGTTGATCGACAGACTCTCTGGATCGCAGGCTAAAGATGCGGCAACATCCATTGTCGATCAGTTGCTTGCGCTGTCGCAATATTCCATCCTAAGTATGAAGCAGACTATTCGATTGTCGGAAAATGGGGCTGTTGGCCACGATTTAGCAGACCATGAACGCCTAGTCGCGGCGTTTCGTAGGGCTGATCTGAACGAAGGAATGACCGCGTTTCTTTAAAAGAAGAAACCACAATTTCCATATTCATGAACAGGTACATCACATTAAAAACGCGCCCCTAAAAGGGACGCGTTTTTAATGTTTTCAGGTGTCGGCCGATTTATAGGTTCAGCTTGGAATCGTCATTGTAAATTCCGACCAGAGTATTCATTTTGCCAGTGAGCATGTTCATCGTATTATAGATTTCTCTACGATGATCATCAGAGATATCTTCGCCCGCTGCAACAGAGCTTAGGATTGGCTGAACACCATCCCAAAGGTCGATAATCTCGTCCAAACCTGCCAAGATGACTTCGTTGTCTGTGGCTTTGATGCCGGCATCAACCATCCCATTGCGAAGCGCGTGCACAGAAGCATCATATGTCTCGCGTGCTGCGGTCATTTCACCGATTGCAGCATCAGTATTGAAACCTGACGTTGCCAAACACACATTTTTGGAAATGCGCTGGGCTAACATACGCTGGCGACCTGCGATATCGATGGTTAAGGCATCATCCTGTTGCAACGCCGTCGGGTCGGTGTATTCGCCTGAAATAACGCTGACCAGTTTTTTGGCTATTTTCAACATACCAACACTGACATCCGCGATATGGATAACTTCTTCGTCAGTGCCGCCTGTTTCTGCGATGTCTTTTACTTCGACATGCAGAGGATCCCAGACTTCGTTCAGCTTTTTCAGTCCGATTAGGATTTTCCGATCATCTTCAACACCAATCATGTTGAGAGCGGGATCACCGTTCTCTAGACCATTGATAATTTGATCGAATTCAGCAGTTGCTGCTACCAAAAGCTTGGTCGATTTTTCCTGTTCAACACCTGCATGTGCAAAGCATGCGGCTGCCGGTATGCGCTGGCTGAGCATGCGGAGTTTACCAGAATAGTTGATCCGCTCACTGGCACCGATGTCCTCAATAAAACCGGTTTGAACAACACTGGCAGTTTCAGCATGTGCTGGAAGCGCAGCAGTCAGGGCAATCACACTTGCCGCCGTGGCGCAGAAGATAGACTTCAATGACATGTTCCGTCTCCTTTTCTGTTAATGGGAATTTGATTGGTCAAAATGAAGGCGCAGTCACGCCGCGCCTTCTGGAGTTTTGAAATTCAGGTCTTTTGAGTGTCGATCCACACTTCCACACGACGGTTGATCGAGCGACCACCTTCATTTGTGTTACAGGATGCGGGTGAAACCTCACCAAATCCTGTGCTGTCGAACTGAATGCCAGCAACGCGATCGCCACCATATTCCTGCAGTGTACGCATCACTTGTTCGGCGCGCTCTTGCGACAAACTACGGTTGCTTGCGAAGGCACCCACGTTGTCGGTGAAACCAACAACCATGATTTTCACGCCTTCTGGCAGGTCTTCCAGATAGTCAACCAAACGTTCCATGTCGATCAAACCACGTTCGTCCAATTTGGACGATCCAGTGCGGAAACGGAATGTGGTGGAAAGGCGATCGTAGTCGGCCATCATAGACAACATATCGCGCATGATGCCGCTTTCGAACGCGTCTGCATTTGCATTCAACAATGTACGTGCACGTGGGCCATCCAGCGATTGCTCTTTGATTTGTACGCCAAGGTCGATGAAACCAGATTTCTTGATCACGCCATCAGCCGCATCAGACGTTGCGTATTGTACAAAGTCGTTGCTGAGTTGAGACGAGTTATCGCCACGTGTGTACAGATACAGACGACGCTGAAGCGGGTATTCTTCGGTTTTGGCATAGAAAGGATCCGGCGCCGCCGAAATTCCGCACTCGTTAACCAAAGTGACAGGTTGTGCACCACGTTGGAACGCGTAGCCAACATAACCAAACGCACCTTCGTTATTGTTCACGATGTTTGCCACTTCGTTGTTGTCACCGGCAATGGATGCGCTGGCAACCAACTGGGCAGCTTCACCGTCAAAGATACGATCTTCGAAAACAGTGCGTGTACCGGAACCGTCTTGGCGGGCGACCACCTGAATTTCCAGATCGGCACCACCCAGTTCAGACCAGTTCGTAATACGGCCTTCATAGATGTCGCGCAGCTGTGCGGTTGTTAGTGTGTCAATCGGGTTGCTCGGGTGCGTAATAACAACCAGACTATCGACCGCAACGATGTGTTCTTGCGTTGGGCTGATCATGTTACCAGCGCCAGCTTGCTTAAGTTCGCGGGCTTCTTTTGGTTTGATCCGACGTGAGGCCATACCGATTTGCGCGGATTTATCCAGCAGCGTTTTGAACGCATTGCCTGAGGACGAAGAACTGACCAGATAGCTGCCGACTTCTTCACCAAAACCTTGGTCGCCGATAAAGTTCGCGATCACTTCGCCTTGGACACCCGTGTTGGTAACTTCTGCGTCCGCGTCTAGATAAGACGCAAAACCGGACATCAAAAGAGGCATAAGGCCCAGGCCAACCGTGTCGGATCCAGCAACAACAACGTCAGCACCTGTCGTTTCAAAGACAGGGCATGCGTCGCCTTCGCAGCGTACACGTGCCGCGGAAATTCGTAGTTCGCCCAAACCTGTTTTGACAACATAGGCGTTTTCTTCGAAGGCTACAAAATCACCGACAATATTGACGGTGCCATCCGAAGATTTCAAAGTAACTTCTTTTGCAATAGCAACGGACGGTAATGCACTCGCCCCAATAACAGCCAGTGCAGTTGCTGCACATGTCCGTTTCAAAATAGATTTACTCATCATGGCGTTTTCCTTCTTCCATGCTCGGCGCCGCACAATTTAATCAGTGTGTGTTGTTGGTATTGACCTGCCACACGCCTGACCTTGCGTTGGACGCAATCCAGTTATTTAACGCTGGTTAGCGTCGCATCAGGTTGAGGCGAATTTTAGACAAATCTTTGGAAGGGCTGTGATACTTTAACTGCCTGATGATTAGGCGATAAACATCAAAAAGCGTGTTCCAATTGTCACGAAACCACTCGAAATGCTCGGCATGCGAGAGCAATTTTCGATGTTTCTATTGAAAAGAGTAATCGGGTTTCTTCAAAAATGGCAATCCCAAGGCTTTGCCCAGAATTTGCCGCATCTAAAAAGCAAGTGATCGACGGATCACTATGACTTGGGCAGTTTTGAAGACGATTTTGTTCGAATACTGACAACTGCGTGGTTAATGCGATTTTGAGTCCGGAAATTTCAGCAACATTTCCAGATGTGCTTTCCAAACGATTGCCGTTCATTCGGATCCAGGCTGTAAGGTCGTCACCGACGCGTGCCAACATTCTTTCAGCTTGTGGCAAATGACTATCATCAATCGTATCGACCCCACAAGCAGCGCGGAGGCTGTCAATGGACATGCTATCCGGCGCATCGCCATCAATCAAAGTGCTGACTTCGGATACTACGGCCAAAAGTTTAGCATTTGAAACAAAGCCCTGCAGCAACGACGCTGCATTTTCCCGCAATGCTTCATCTTCGACGGCAAGCGCTTTTCCAAATACAGAGTTCTCATCAGAAAAGGATCCATCTGCATCGCAAATCATATGCAGTCGGCGACCAGCGACATGCAATGTCAGCCGGGCATTCCCGCTGTCAAACGTCAAAGCTGTGGCTAAAGTTGTGTTGTCAACTTCATCAATCAACTGTTCGATCGTTGCGCCAGACTGGCTGAGAACGCGGGCACGGCCGTCAAATTCGGGCGTTTCATTTGCAAGCGCTGCAAGGCGGCGGCTTAGATCTGTTTCTTCGGACATATCGCGTTTACCCTTCTGAAGCCAAACCAGCTTGTGCGGTTTTGATGAAACCGTCCAAGTCGATTTCGGGTCGACACATGAAAAGGTAGGCGTCTGTTGGATCTTCGGTGGCACGCATATAAACGAACACGGCATGGTCCAGCATTTTGATGGCGACATGACATGGATCCGCGCCAAATGTGGGGGCTTCCAGCGATCCAAGAGTGATAGCAGCTTCTGCACAAAGCTCATCAAGAGCTTCGCGAGGGGCATCAACAGGACCAGCGGTCAACAAAGACACACGCGTGCCCAGATCGGCATAAGCCGCAATCAGACACTCTGGATAGTGATCCGTCATTGTATTGAGGAGTTCTGCCTGCATTGTTCTTCAGCTGCTCGGTTTTTGTTTTTTTGTACGGTACTACATTTTCCTGTTTGGTGCCAGATAAAGCGCGCGATTCACGAATTCTTTAGGCGGAAATTCCTATCGGTCGAACACGGCGTCCCCCGCCGGCGGGCTTAACGCGTCGTGGCATGATCCGCGGCGCCTGTGGTTCCGTCGATTCTGCAGCGTCTGGCGAACTTGGCCCCACGCGTTTGACCAAAACAGGTGTCGCCGCTGTGTTTGATGCCTCTTTGTCTTCACCTTTTGTTGCGGCACGTCCATCGCTGAGTGCACCAATCAAATCTACAAGGTGATTGGAAAAGTCTTCCGCGCCGCTCGATTCCCAAAGGTCATAATCTTTGAACCCACGGATCGCGTTTGTCAGCGAAATCGGGAATACTTTGTCGAACAAGCCGGTCGTTTCCTTTTTGACCCGACCGACAACGCGAAGGCGGTCGCTTTCGGTGGTCAGCTTGTCAAACCGGGTAATCAACAGAATGCTTTTTTGGCGCACCTCATCTGGAACAGTATCCCAGACTGCGGCCTCACTTTGGCGCCATGCCTGTGTTGCATGGGTGAGCCAAATGACGGCATCTGCTTCGACCAGCACACGTTCCCACACTTCGCTGTCCATGTTGGGATCAGAAATTCCGGGGAAATCAATGAGATCGCAGTGATCCAGGATTTCTGCGTCAAAATGCAACCGAACGTGACGCGTGTTTTCGAACGGCATTTCGTTCAATGCGTCTACGATCACGGGTGCTTCGGATCCATCCATCATCACCCGATGATCATTGCCAGGCCCCTTGGACATCCAAACGGGTGGCAACCGTGTGGCTGTCACTTTCTCGGGAAGAGGACGCGCGCGCAACAGCAAATTGCACAACGTGCTTTTGCCGGCACTAAATTCGCCCATAATTGCAATACGTGGCTTTGCCACGGGTGTCAGTCGAGCCTGCTCTTGTGTCATGCTGCCTCTTCCATATCGTCCAGATCGATGTCTAGTTCTTCAAAAATGATGTCGAATAGTTCTTCTCGTTCCTCTTGCGAGGTCACACCAAACAACCCGTGAAGATCTTCGATGCTGATCTGCGACTTGGTGCAGATGTCTTCCAGAACCATGCGTTGTTCTGCCAGGAATTGTTCCAGAGCTTCCTGTGCCAATGCGCGAATGTCGTTGGTTTGATCAATCTTCAGTTCGTCCACCATGGGCGACGTTTCAGATTCAATCAGATCACGGAAACCACTTGCGAATGCACGATACCCTTTGCGCGAGCCCCACCAGCTTTTCCACCACGAGGTTTTCACATCCAGCACAATTGTTTGCGCCAAAGTCACAGGGGGTGGAACGTCAGGCGACGCCGGAATCTCAATCGAGAAATTCTCTTGGGTGACGTCAAAGATTTGACCATACGCGTGTGCCAACTGATCAGCTGTTGCTGCAAATTCTGCGGTGACATGTTTACGCACACCTTTGCGCATAACCTGATACGCAGTGCGCATCAGCATCCGAAGTCCATCCGGCGAATAGTTCCAGACTTCGTTGTCACCTTGGCGTTCCAAGTGCTGCAACAAAGCGTCGAGCGCACGAGACAAAAAGCGACTATGTGCTTGATCTACCCGTTCGCCAAAAGACTCGAAGACCCCATCAAGGGCTTTATCCATGCGGGTCTTTGCTTCGATGGAAATGCGTTCCATCATCATAGCGATCTCAGGTCCACTGACTTTCATCATCTCGGTGCTGTTTGCTTTGAGTGAGATGATCGAAGATGATGCACGAAGTCCCGATACAATATTGGCGGCGCGACGGCGCATTGCTTGCAACGCTTTTTCGCCTGCGCTTTCGGTAATCCGTTGTCCCAAAGCATTGTGCAGGGCAGGGACACCGGACAAGGACCAGATCATTTCATCTTGGGTCATTTGATCCAAGCCGTCGATCTCGGCACATTTTGCGTAGTTCGACAAGGCGGCCTTGCTGTCTTCGGGAATGCTGTCGACATCGTCAGCAAGAACGGCATTTGCCCACAACGCGCTGCCAAAGATGACCGTGGGGTTTTCGGGCCCACCGTGATCCGACAGGGTCCGAAGCAAGCTGTCGCGCACCTCGGGGATCTGTTCCGCCGGATTAGAAAGCTCATCAACGCGGTTTACGAATATGACGACTTGACGCGATTTCACGTTCGAAATCATTCGGATCAGTCCCATGTCGACCGAATTGAGTGCTTGGTGTGCGGACAACACAACGACACAGATTTTACTGTCCCGAATGGACCGAATGGTAATCTGTTCGCGCATCAAGAACGTATCGTTCATACCCGGGGTGTCACGGAGCGTGCATGCAATGGGCAGGTTTGAAGCGCTCAAATACAGGTCTGCTGACTTGGTAATGTCCGCAAACTGGCCTTGCCGTTCAGCGGCACTGGCTGTGTCAAAATCATCGCCAAGACACACATAGCGTTGGACCAACGCGTCATCGAGATGCTTGTAATGGTGTGTTTGACCCAGCAGCAGTTCGAACTTTCGCCCTAACCGTTCTTTGGTCTTTTCATACATTTCCGCGACTTGCGCGCGCAAACGCTCCATTTCTTTATCCGCGCCTGTCCGTTCAGACAATTCGCCAATGCGGCCGCCGTTTTGAACAAGATGATCCCATTCACCGGCGTCAAAGAACTGGAAGCTGGCCACAGGGGCATCTTCGGCACGTGGAACGTTCAGATGAATGGACGTCACAACAGAAGTCCAAGGGTTTACATCCGCTGGCAACAATCCGGGGTGACCCGCCATAGCATTCACAAGGGTGGTTTTGCCGGACTTGATCTGCCCAATGAAGGTCACAGCAGGAGCAAAACCATCCAGTTCGTGTTGCATCAAGCGGATTTTGCGTGACACAGCATCTCCGCCAATGGCCTGGATGTCTGCCAGAGTCTCTTGCAGGTCTTCAATGTCCTGACGCAGCCCCTGCAGCGGAGCTGTTCCGAGCTTTGTGAACTCCGGAAGGGTCCGGCTTACCGGTTCAGCGGTGTCTGAAGTGGGCAGCGACATATCCATGGTCTGCATTCCTATTTACGTGGCGGGTCGGCGAGACCGACCGCATTATCGTTATGCGTCGTTAGGCAGCAAGCTGTGCTTGGAACCCACGTTTCAGTTGAAGCAGGGTCGTGATTGCATCTGTTGCGCTATCATCATCTCCCTCGATACGAAGCAGTTGGATCAAGTCCTCGGCGTCCCGCACCCAAGTATTCAATTGTTTGAAATCATCGTTCTTCGGCATTTCCGCGTCTGCCAAGTGATCCGACAGCCAGACAATGTCGTTCGCTGCGCGGTTCAAAATGACCTTTGGCGTGACTTCGTCCATTTCCGCCAAGTCTTGCCCGGCTTTCTGAAGACGTTCTGTTGCCTCACCACAAAGTGTGCGCAGCGTTTCCGAGGTGTCGATTTCTTGCACGTCAACGACTGGTTCTGGCACAGTGTCCACGATTGGATCGGCTGTGACTTCACTAGCTTTAGCGAGCGGTGCGTCGGCTACTTTGTCCACAGTGCCGTCAGCTGCATCTTTGACAACGTCGTCGCGGACAGCGGAATCTGGCATGACCTTTGGTGTGGCGTCTTGAACGGCGTCTTCAATGACCTCCGCCACCGGTTGCTGTACAACTTCGACAACGGGTTCGACAGTTTTGGCCGGTTTCTTTTCGACGGTTTTTGGCTGGTAACCTTCATGCTTGCGCAACAGGATCTCTGCCTGATCCACCGCGTATTGGCGTCCATTTTCGATCTGACGCAAAATGGTTGAAATCAACCCGATTGCGCCGGAATTTTTCATGCTTTCTTTGTCGACGCCACCAGGATTGTCACGGGCAGCTTGCGCTTCATGTGCCGAGATGGCCATGACATGGGCAAAGTCCGCCCCTGCGTGGTGTGTCAACGCTTTGATCGTTGCATTGCGATCTGGGCCCAACATATCCGCCCGGGTGCGCACAAGGATCGCATGGTCCTTGATGGCGTCCGGTACATCCGCCCAAAGCGTCTGCTCAGTCGCGTCATAGTCTTCCGTACACCAAATTGCGATATCAGTTTGCTTGCTGGCCCAAGCAAGGGCACGAATTTGTTCGACCCGATCGGTCGAGGTGACAACTTCCAATATTGAAATCTTCTTCAATGCTGGAAGCGGGGCCTCGATCTTGAGGAAAACAGGCGTCATGGCCGAGATTTTTTTCAGGTCAGACGACCCATCCATCTCGAGGTTGGAACCGTCCTGCAATGTCACCGTGGCGCGTTGCTCGGGGCCATAGACCAATTGCAGCGTGCAAAGTTGAAGCGCCAAAGGCACCACATCTTCGCCAGCCAGCAGATTCACAATTGCGGATTTCCCAGAACCAGGACGCCCGACAAGGGTTATCCGGGTTGCTGTCTGCAACCGGCCAAGCAGTTTGTCCGCTTGTATAAGCGCATTGCTTGGTAACGCTTGGGCAGCAATTGCTGCCTCAAGTGCCTGTTGTGTTTCTGCCTGCAACTCTGCCACCCGAGCCATTGTTATTTTCCTCCTGCCGCTACCAGCGGTTCGTCAAGCTCTGCTTCGACCAAATCACCTTCGGGAACCTCATCGTTGGGGTCTCCGACTGGTTGCCCATCAAGTCCGACAACACGTGTCAGGTTGACACTTTCGGCTTCCGATTGACCAATTGGCTTCGGTTTGATTTTGCGTTCCACAGGTTTCATGTGGTTCAGTTTGATGACTGAAAACGACACGTTGTCCTGATCCGGATCACCCAATTCGGCAATTGCTTCCAACAGGTGGCCTGCAATCTCTGCCGATTTACGACGGCGGTATTTGTGCAGAATCTTCTGCAGCTTGGCATGTTCCAAGTACTGCAAACCGTCAGATGACAGCAAAACGACATCACCCAATTGCAATTCATACGGCACCATCGGGCAGTCTGATTTTGCAATCTTTTGACCCATAATGACTGAGGTCAGACAGTTACGGTCAGGGTGATCCTTTGCAGCCTCTTCTGAAAGCAAGCCTTGTTGCACCATAAAGTCAATTTGCGGCGCCAGCGAATGGTCTTCATTCAGTTGTGTCAATTGACCATTGCGCAGGACATACAAAGGACTGTCACCCACGGACATCCAGAACATCCGGTTTTCGACCATGATCAAAGAGACCAAAGTGGCCCCCATGCCTCTGGCTTCGGGGTTCGCTTGCACGTAATCCTTGATGGTTGCATTTGCGCCAGCCGTGGCTGCTGCAAAACAATCCGGGATGTGTTTTTCCTGTTCCGCAAACGTGGCCGAACGAAATTTCAACTCGCTATAGACTTCTGTGACCACGATTTTCGAGGCAACGTCGCCCGCTTCGTGTCCACCCATGCCATCAGCAAGAACGACAACGCCGCTGTCCATTCCAAAAGGGAAATCTGTGACAATAGCGTCTTCCTGATAATCACGTCCGCCTTGGGAAAGGCCAGATGCAACATCATAACGGGGTTCAGGCGATCGCCATATCATCGTCCAGATCCTCTCCTGTGTCCGCTTCATCCCAAGTGAAGTTCTCGCCGACCAATGTTTTTAACAGAAGGACGGTTTCACCGATGGAGATCTTATCGCCATCCACAAGATCTTCGTTCGAGATCACGGGTTTGCCGTTCAGGCGCACAATGTTTGCTTTGCCGCCGTGACCCAACAGAAATTTCTTTTCGTCGGGGTCATACACGATCGCAGCATGGTTGTTGCGCGAGATCGCTGCATCACCAAAGTCTAATTGAATGGCCTGATCCTCGGCGCGGCCAATTTGTGCCATGCCCGCTGTTACCGCAAAGCAATGTCCACGACCTGGGCCCTCAACAACAAGCATCCAACCAACTGGGAACACAACCTTCTCGGATGGCGTGATCTTCTTTTCTTCGTCGAACAAATCCACAACGTCGCCGTCGGACTTGTCAAAACCAATCAGGCGTGTGCGATTGCGACGTGCTCTGGAAGACGCGCGATCTGGCGCTGCGACAGCAGGGGCTGCAGATGCAGCAGGGTTGGCAGGGTCATCCTTGCCATCCAAATCCCAGATGTTGACCGCTCCATCACGCGGTTTGCCAATTGTATCAACCACATTTTCGATGGTGGATGCATTGGCACTATCAACATTGGAGTCCGCTGATGTGGCGAGGTCAAACACGTCAACAGAATCGAGGTTTGCAGCGTCGTTGATCTGTTTTTCTGCCTGCTCTACAGGGAAGCGCGCTGGTTTTTCATCTACGGCCGCGCCTTTGTCTTTTTGGCCGAAAATCCCACTTAGAAATTTCATAGCATGTACCTCTTATCTGACGCGACTGCGTCCCCTGTGTTAGTTGCTGTTTGTGTTTTCCGAGAGTTCGAATGGGAATGCTGCCGCCCATGTCGAAGCGCCGCGTTTGACGGCGAAGTGGAACACTGTGGTTCCTTGCAAGACTTCCCTCAACAGGATGTCAGAGATGGATGTTGGCTCTGCCAACAGTTCGTTTGTGCCCAGGTAACCGAAAATTTGGTCACCCGTTTGAAGTTCGATCGAAAGATCGCTGGGGACATCGGCCACTTTGGTGACCCAACCGTCCTCTTGCTCTGCCGCATCAAAGACCAGCCCGTTGGCCAATGTGGTACGATAAACCACAGGCAGCTTCCAAATCTGATCTTCTGCGGTCGTTGGTCGAAGTCCAACCCGCACTTGCAGTTCGACTTCGCCGTCGGTGTAATTTGCCAGCGTTTCAGCGACAACAGCATCGAATTCCTCGCGGCTGGACACTGTTACACCGTTCACAGCATAAATACGTGTTTCGCCTTCGATTGCTGCGAAGAAACCATCATATGGCAATAAGATACGACGCGCGGTCTCGATATCCGAGACTGTCGGTTTTTCCAGCGCCACTGGTTCTGGAACAGGTTCCGGTTCTGGCGTTGGTTCCGGCGTCGTTGTGTCAATGCTGGCGATTTCAAAAGTTGCGTTTGGTGCAACAGGCAACTCAGGTGCTCCATTGGCGGGCAATGGCGCAAATTGTGATGGAGCGCCAATGGTGACCTGATCAATGATAGCAGGCTGATTGATCGACGCATCCAGATCGGATTGTGCGTCAATTGGCGTATTTTTTGCCGCCAATTTATCTGACAGCGGTACCGGAGATTCAGAGACCAATGGGGGTACATCCGAGATATTTGTACTTGGTTGCACTGCGGCCAAAGCTGCCAAACGTTCGGATAGAGGCAAGTGATCCGCTGCGACCGGGGGTTCGATGTTTTGAAGCTCTGCAGGTGCAGCAACAACCTGAACCGGAGCTGGGTCAGGTTCTGCAACTGGCTCTGCAACAACAACCTCGGCTTCAACAACTGCTTGGTCGGATTGCTGTTCTGAGTTTGCGATCACCGTATCTTCAACAGGTTCTACAACTGCTGGCGCTTCTTGAATGGCCACTTCAGGTTCAGCAGCCTCTGCCACGACGGTTGTTTCCGTCGGTTCGGTCACGGCAAGAGCGTCCTGGACACTAAGTGTGTCTTCCACGGGTACAACAGGATCTGGCAATACAGTCGTTTCTGCGACTGTGACTGGCTCGTCTTCGACGGCCGGTGCTGATTCTGCTTCAGCAGTTGCAGTGTTCGATTCAACGACAACAATTTCAGGGGTTTGATCTGAACCAGCATCAACGGTATCAACTGCAGCCGGAGCAACGGCAACTTGTGGTGTGGTTTCAACAGCAGGTTTCAAAAGGTCTGTCTGGGTCGCAATACCAACAGCAAGCACGCCAATTGCTGCAGCTGTTGCCAAGAAAAGGCCTTTCTTGGACTTTGGCTTAGCGGCTTCAGCGCCTTTGGCTTTTGCTGTTTCGATTGGAATGACCGGTGCTGCGATTTCCAGCTTGCCGTCCATCATTGCGATCCAATCTTGCGCAGATCCAATTCGGTCTTTTGGCAAGATTTCCAGCGACTTGTCGATCGCCATCAGAAAATCAGTGGAATACCCACTGACCCGACCAACCAGTGGCTGGTACGGATCACTTTCACCTGATGCGACTGCGCTCAGGCGTGCTTGGCTGTTCGGAGGCAGATCATTGGTCAACAAATGATAGAACGTTGCACCAAGCGCATACAGATCGCTGTAAGCACCTTGTTCGCTGCCTGCGATATAAAACTCTTGTGGGCTATAGCCATCTTTTACAACGCGAAGGGCAGACAAGACCCGGCTTTGTTTTGTGGCTTGCTCACGTGCTGCGCCGAAATCAATCAGGACTGGGTTGTTATTTTCATCCAGCAGAATGTTATCAGGCGAGATGTCGCGGTGCAGAATGCCTTGGTTATGGATGAAGGTAATCGCATCTAGGACTTTGCGAAGTACGTTTTCAATAACCGAGGGTGCCAGCTTGGTGGTGCCATTTTCGATGACTTCCAAAAGGTCCTGACCTTCAACAAAGTCCAACGCCATGTAGGCTGTATTGTTTTCCTCGAAAACCTGATGAACGCCCACAATGTTCGGGTGGTCCATCTTTGCCAAGCTGCGCGCTTCTTGCACGAACAAACGAACAATGGACGCCAACTCGGACTGGTGCGCACGGCTGCGCGCTGTCACCAACACTGTTGATCTCCGGCAAAAGGCGCCAGGGAAACATTCCTTGATAACAACCCGGCGGTCCAGGCTGTCCTTTGCGGCATACGTGATGCCAAATCCACCGGCGTTCAGAAAACGCTCGATGGTATACTGGCCATGCATCAGCGTACTGCCAGCCGCCAATTCATCTGCAAAGGCGTCTTCGCCATCTGCGTGCTCTTTTACTTGTGCATTGCCCATCGATTTTATGTCCTACTGCACGCCTTCGTGCGTTCTTTTGCTCAGATGCGATAAAGCTCTGGAAAATTGTCATAAAAATGGCTGCATAGAGGTAATTGTGGGCAATAGACCTCTGGAAAGCTGATTGTTTCCGGGGTCAGAAACGGTCAGATTTTTCTGGTTATATATATAGCGATGGTTGTGCTTTTTTGACGGAGGAGAGTTGCCGTCCCTTTGATTCAACTTTCAATCTCTGGTTAACGGATTGCGACGAGATAAACAGAAATTGACGTTCTTACGCGTCACAAAACCACCTTAAGTAGAAAAAAACCGCAAGAACAATCGTATCTTGCCCGGCTAACGTCAAAACTTCGCCCTATTTACGGTTGAAAAATTAACTGTTGTCGTAACGTTGGTTTGCAACTGCGCGGTCTTGGAAAACAACAGGTGATGCTGATCCACTCAAATCAGGTCTTTGTTGTTCACTTCAGGTCGACCAGTCATTCAGGGACGCGGGGCGCAACATCGTTTTGTGACGTGAGGGGCACACCTCGCAATGATTGGTAACAATGAACGTTAACTCTGTTTGGTTAACGTTTGTTCGGTAACACGGAAGAAAGAATATGAACTTAGGTATCGGTAAATTTGGTTTCACGGCACTTACAATGACGGTTTTGGCACTGTCCGGCGGTATCGCTAGCGCGAAAAACGTGACGGTCACGGAAGTGGGCGGCAAAGGCATGTCAGTGTCAGGGGAACTGTTGTCTTATGACGGGGAAGTATACAACGTGCGGACTTCTTTGGGCGACTTGACGCTCGAAGTGGTCGGTTCAATTTGTGCGGGCAACGCGTGCCCGACATCCGAAGAAGAGCCTGAAGCTGTGTCTGTGACAGTCGCAGATTCGATAAACTTCGGCCAACTCCCCCAGATTACAGAAACCAACTAAGGATCAGCACCTGTGTGTTGAGGGTGCGCCTGTGAAGGTAAGTAACGATTATTGCCCAGTGGCGTGTTGACGTCACTGGGCTTTTTCAGTTCGACGTCAGATGTTTTTAAGGGCGGTCGCAATTTGAAATCGAGTTGTTTTGCAGGGCGCTTTTGTGTTTTCTGAACCGCTTGAATTCAAGATCAAGGCTGTGGTTAGGCCTTTGGCCAAAATCGAAATGCATTGCAGAAATTCCGCGCCTTGCAAAACGCCGTGCGGATCACAACGGATCTGAACATCCTCGGTGGACCAATGCTTTTAATAGGAAGTCGCCGACATCGGTCGCAGGTAAGTATCGCAAAGCGTATGTTTAGTGGGTTTGCACATGAATAGCCCGCATGGTTTTCACGCGGACTGACATGGTGGTCTTTCTAAGGCGGACTTTGATACGCTCGTCGCCTCAGGCTGGAATCTTCATTTGAATTCAGTGCTCAATGCTTTGCATAAACGGCGCTGTTCTGATGGGAGGCACTACCCTTGAACCAAGGCAACTCCGAATTTGAGAAGTCGAGAT
>CALHST010000387.1 GCA_938038825.1 uncultured Paracoccaceae bacterium
AGCGGTGTTAACCAGATCTGTTTCAAACCGGTTCAGCATTTCGATGCCCAAGGTCACGTCATTGGCAATCAAAGTGTCATGCAGTGCACCAAGTGCGTCGGCAGAGCGGGCGGCGCGGACGGGTTTGTTTAATGGGTCAAATTGCCCCCATGGCGCAAACACAACCCCTGCAAGCCCACGCGCACCGATTTTTGCTGTCGTCTCAATGGCCCACTTCAGATATTCAATGCCGGCCGCGCGGACGTTTGGATCGGCGGATGTTATGTCTTTGTCTGGTGCCAGTCCGTCGGAACAGGTGATCTCAAGCCCATGATCCCGCACGACCTTGCCCAACGCAGCGGCTTTTTCGTCTGACATCCCCAACAAAGATACCTCGACCCCATCAAAACCAAGATCCGCGACGGTTTTCAGAATGGGTGTGATTTCATCCGTCCATTGCGCCTGCCACAACCCCGCGTGAACACCAAATTTCATGCTGGTTTCTCCATAGTTCCGTGTGCCGCAGATTGGGGCGTCTGGGTCTTCGCCCACCAATGGTCTTTCATAATTGCACGTAAACGATCCGTCATGCGATCACCCACAAAGTTGATTTGGGCAAATGGATCGGTAACGAGTCCCCTGTTGTAAACCGCTCTATCTCATTTGGGTTCACCACAGCTTCGATGGGGGTCTCGCCAACCAATAGCTTTAGCCGCGTCTGCGTACCTAAATAGATGATGTCGTTGATCGTGGCGCTCAGGGTGTTTTGACCGGAGGTTTCATTGTGCCAGATGCGCACGTTTTCTGGCCGAAATGTCAGTTTCCCCGGGCCTGTCGTGGCCCCATCAGGCAACACCAAGCGACCCAGCGCGCTGTCAAACATCCTGCCGTCGGACACACCTTGGATGAAGTTGTGGCCACCGAAAAAGCGCGCCGTTGCCTCATCCACAGGGCGTTTATAGAACATGTCCGGGGTATCATATTGCTTCATTTTGCCGTCAAGGATCAGGGCGACCCTATCTGCAAGCACCACGGCCTCTTCTTGGTCATGGGTCACAAATATCGTGGTGATCCCCATGTCTTGCTGCAAAGAACGGATCAAATCGCGCATCTCGAACCGCAAATGCGCGTCAAGGTTGGACAAAGGTTCATCCAGCAACAGCACATTGGGTTGCACAATCAGGGCCCGCGCCAGCGCCACACGCTGTTGTTGCCCCCCAGACAGGGCCGACGGCTTGCGATTGCCCAGATCGGGCAGCTTCACCAGATCCAGCATGTCGCCGACGCGGCGTTTGATCTCGGCTGCGGGGATTTTGCGCATTTTCAGCCCAAAGCCCACATTGTCCGCAACGCTCATATAAGGAAACAGAAGATAGTTCTGAAACACCATCACCACGCCGCGGTTTTCCGGTTTGTCGTTCAGAACGGACCGCCCGTCAAAAGCAACGTCACCCGATGTGGGTTCCAGCAGGCCCGCAATCATCTTCATGGTTGTGGTTTTCCCACAGCCCGAAGGCCCAAGCAGTGCGGTCAATTCACCCGATGGGATTTCAAGGGACAACCGATCCAACGACGGGTCCGTCGCGCCGGGATACACTTTGGTCAGATCTTTGATGGAAACGTGGGTCAAATCTGGCCAAAGCCTCCAACTGCGCCACTGCGTCCTGACAGATGTTTGGCCGTCAGCAACAGAATGACAATACCGGGCAGGATATAGATCATCCCGATGGCCCCGGTGATATCATTGCGCCCGGCGGTGGCAAAGTTGAACAGCAACAAAGGCAGGGTTTCCACCCGACCTCCGCCGATGAGCAGGGTCAGGATATATTGGCTCCACGATACCAGAAACGCGAATAACCCTCCCACGATGATGCCGGGGCGAATGGCAGGCAGGGTCACATACCAAAAGGTTTTGAGGGGTGATGCCCCTAGGCTGCGCGCTTGTGCTTCATAGGCCGGGTCATAATTGGCAAAGATCCCTGCCATCACCAGAACCATATAGGGCAACGTGGGGATCAAGTGGACCAGGATGACCCCGGTGACCGAGTTATTCAGACCCATTGAGATGAATACCGAATGAATGCCCAAAACCACGGCGATCCCCGGCACAATGGTTGGGGCCAGAATCATGAGTTCCACGATTTCTTTGCCTCGGAACTTGTACATTCCCAATGCGCGACCAGCCGGAACCCCAACCAATATGGACAATGCAGTGGCTGCAAGCGAAATCCAGATGGTCAACCAAAGGCTGTCAATCACACCGGCTGTGTCAGACAACGCATATTCCCACGCGCGCAAAGACCAGTTTCGCGGCAACAGGTCCGGGTAAAACCAGCCCTTGGCAAAGGACCAGATGGCCAGAGGGATCAAGGGAAGCACCAGCCATGTGATCAACACGGCCCCTGTTAGGATCCGAAAACTGCGCATGCGACGTGTTTCTTGCATGGCCATGCCTTACCCCCGGATCCGACGTCGCGAATAACGCACATAAAAATAGATCATCACGGCACTGAGTAGCGCGATGATGATCGCCATGGCCATCGCTTCGGGGCGCGCGGCCAGATCGACATCGGTATATTTGCGATAGGCCAGAACGGGCAGGGCTGCCGGGAAGTTCGCCCCCAGAATGGCGGGGATCTCGTATGCGCCAAAGGTAAAGGCAAAGACCATCACACTGGCAGACAACACACCGGGAAAGATCAGTGGTAACAGCACAAAGCGAAAGGTTTGCCATTTGCTGGCCCCAAGAGAGCGCGCAACGCTTTCATAATCTTCGCCGATGGACTGCATGTTGGCCAAAACGATGACGCCAATGAACGGGATTTCTTTCCACACATATTGCAGAATGATCCCGATGGCGTAGGGGTCAAACACGAGGGCGGGAAAGTCACTGGGGCGCTGAATCATTCCAAATTCATGGGCAAGCCGCGCAAAGCTTCCTGATTGGGAAAACAGATACAGCATCCCGATGGCGCCGACCAAATGTGGCACTGTCAGGTTAAGTTGGAACAGGAAGTTTACAATCCCGCGGCCCACGAAACTGCGCCGCAACAACAAGGCCGCCCCAATCGCAAGGATCGAGGAAATGACAGTTGAGGTGAACGCGATATGAAATGTCAGCAGAAAAGACAGGTAAAATTCGCGATCCGTAAAGACCGACACATAGGCACTGAGATCCGGTTCCGTCAGCCCGATGACCGGCATATAGTTGAAACTGCGCATCAACCCGATGCCCAAACCCCCGAAAAACAGAACGACAATGATCGTCATCGCAGGCAAAAGAAGCAAAAAGATCTTTACGCGGTCCGACACAGTGCCTGACGCCCCCGTGGGTCAAAAAGGGGTCGCTTCCCAAAACGGCGGCGCGACCCCTGTTGGATCTTACTTATCGGCCAACATGTTCCAGCCAGCCTCTTTCAATGGCGGAAATCCACGAGGCTTGCAGTTCCGGCAACGCCGCTTTGGCCAATTCGCCCGCAGGCACCACATTGGGATGGCGTTCAAGCGATGCGAAGTTCGTCTGAACCTCGGGGCTCGTGCGGTCGATTTCGATGGCGGGTGCGGCACCCCAGACAGTCGGTAGCGCCTTTTGGTACTGCGCCTCGCCAGACAGCAGGATGTTCTGCAATACCAATGCGGCAGCTTTGTTGGGCGAGTTAAACGGAATGATCGTGTAATTTGTATTCCCGATTGTCCCGTCCGTCAGCCCATAGCCTTGGGTTGTGGGCGGGAACACCCCGTTTTCGATGTTCAGACCAACGCCAGACGGTTCATAGTTGAATGTCAGATCGACTTCGGAATTGGCAAACAGTTGTTCCATGGCGGAGATTGACGCCGGATAGGTTTTCCCTTCGCGCCACAGATAAGGTTCAAGATCATTTAGGATCTGCCAAGTCTTGGCGGACACATCGTCGTACTTGGCCTGATCAAAATCACCCAACAGATTGTCGACGCCCCCGGCCGCGTGATAAAATACGTGTCGCACAAAGACGGATCCGTTGAAATCTGGTGGCGCAGGATAGGTGAAGCGACCCGGGTTCTCTTTGACCCAGTCGATTAAGGCGCCAATTGATTTGGGCGGATTGTCGAAACGGGATGTATCATAGGCAAAGGCAAACTGCGCCTTGGACCACGGCACTTCGCAGCCCTCAACCGGAACACCGAAATCATTGGCGATGGCTGGGTTGTCCCAATTGATCAAGGCATTGTTTGGCAACAGATCGGTATATCCGCAATAGGCCAGATCGCCTTGCTTCATCGTGCGGAAGTTTTCACCGTTGATCCAGATCATATCCACGGACCCTGAGTCGGTCACGCCGGACTCTTTTTCACCCAGGACGATGTTCACAGCCTCGACCGTGTCACTGACGCCAACGCGGTTCAATGTGATGTCATAATCGGCCTTTAGGCGACCCCCGATATATTCGGTCACATATTGGTTGATATTGTCCGAACCGCCCCACAAGAACCAGTTCACCTCGCCGCCCCGGGCCAATTCCACAACGTCGTCCCAGGACATTGCGTTCAATGCAGCGCCGTCAGCTGTGTCTGCCAACGCCCCAAATGGCGTCAATACGAGGGCTGATGCCAGCAGGCTCATCCTTATCTTAGGTTTCATCATTCTCTCCCTGACAGGTCTTCTTGATTACCGGGTTTTGCAACGCGAGGGGTGCATTTGCTGACTGCAAACTCAACGGATGTGAGATGCGTTAAATTGCATAGTCCAGTGCTTTTAGCATGTCGCATGACTGTTTGGATCCCCAATTTCTGTTACCATCACCGTCCCGTCAATTGGTCCAAACAGATACAGATTCCTTTGCAAACCAGAATGTTACGTGTACCGGGGCTGTGGACCCCAAAGCACCGTTGGTGTCAACGCTTGCACAGTAAACAAATCGTAAGCGACTCGACGCGCCATGAAAAGGGACTGTAAACCCGCAGCTTAGAGCAGCTCGTTTTCCGAGGTTCTTCGGAAAGCCGCTAGCGGCTCCACTTGATGGAGCACCCCATGCTGGGTGTTTGCTGGGCAGGTCCATGACCTGTTTCAGCGATCTGGCGGGCTGCATTTACCAATTCTGGTACTCGGTTGTCTGCATTGCCCATTCCCGCGCTGTCCAAACGACCCCGGTATTGCAAAGCACCGTCTTTGTTCAGACCAAAGAAATCGGGTGTGCACACGGCCCCATACGCTTTGCCGACCGATTGATCATGATCCACCAGATACAGAAACGGAAAATCAAACGCCTTTGCAAACCGTTTCATGTTCTGAGGGTTGTCGTCGGGCACAGAGTGATAGTCATTTGACATCACCGCCACAAAGTTGATGCCGTCGTCCATCAGGGTGCCGGCATCTTGTGCAAGGCGGTCTGCGATGCCTTTTACGTAAGGACAGTGATTGCAGATGAACGCAATCATAAGGCCTTTGTCACCCAGGTTTTCCGACATTCTGAAAGAGGTGCCATCAGGGTCTTCCAGCGTGAAATCGGGTGCTTTCCAGCCGAAATCGCAGACAGGCGTATCAAGGAGCATAGGTGTGTCTTCCCGTTTTTTGGCGGTTTGGGGTCGCAGGATAGGGCGACCTTGTTGCGCAGGAAGGGTAGCGTTTTAATCCACTCCGTAAACACGAAAATGCAAGAGGTGCCGTAATCGACGTTTGGCAGGTTTTAGGACTCTTCTAAAATCAGATCCGCGCAGCGCGCACCCAACATCATG
>CALHST010000388.1 GCA_938038825.1 uncultured Paracoccaceae bacterium
TGACCGCGTAACCACGCTCAACGACCTGTGCCACAGCATCCTGCTTAAACTCGTCTGTAAACCGTATTCCCTTGTTCATATCCGTCTCTCCTTGGTTCCAAAATTACCAAGCAAACCGTCTACAAATCTAGGGGCACCTCAAGGCGCCTCTTCATCAGAGACTTGCCTTCTATACTCTTTGCATTTCCTGACCCCGCCATCTTCTAGATGTTCGTCTATTAGTGTTCGCTTCGGAGTAGAATCAAAGAACCCCAGGTACAGGTAGGCGACCGCCATCAGCTGACGTTTTCCCAAGAAAAACAGGTAACCGCAAAGCGATAGTTAAACGCTCAGCACCTGCTACAAATCTGCTTCCGCAACAAATTCCACGGGCATCGCTTCGCCAAGGTTACTAACGGGGTCATCCGGCCAGATCCGCCGACATGTGTAGTCTAGGATTGCGACAAGCTCGCCTTCAGCAAACGGATACCCTGATCCACGAAAATCCGGCAACGTATCAGATGGGTTTGAGATCATGAAATTCAGCGATAGTTGCAGCGTGTCTGACATCCCATCCGTTTGCGCAGCATGTGCCATTGCATCTATGCTGCTGTGAAATACGCTCATATCTGCAAGCGGATCTTCGACATCTTCTAACTCAATAGATGTGAGATACCTTAAGTACCCTCGGATTAGCTTTTTTGAAACGCGCATGGTGCTCTTTCTAATCGTATTCGCCGGTCAAAGGATCAAAACCTTCCGGTGTCGGATAATGCTGGTGAACAACCCATTCGCCGGGCCAGTCTGTCGGGTGTGTTACACTGTGTTTGTCGTACTCTTGCTTGACCTTATCCCAACTGGTTTCACGTCTTGACGATCCCGCAGGTGGGTCAAACATAAAGACGATCTTGGTGAAAACCCGCGTCAGACCAGGAATGTGCTCGCAGTTTTCAAAGGTTTTGCCTTCTTTATATTCGCCGGCACGGTATTCCATTCGAGGCGCGTCAGACACATAGCTTTCGCCGATTGGCGCCGGACAATCCGTGTTCACGATCACTTCCAACACATCGCCATCTTGAAGCGTCGTTTTGCCATTTGTGACTTTGGTGTTTTTGACCATCGCTTGTTCCCACGCCAACTCGCGCGTCGCCAGTAAGTCACCAATGTTCTCAAATTTCGACGCTGTGCTTGTGGGGACCTTTTTGCCATCAGGACGCACGCCCGTAAGGACTCTCTCCTTTTGTTTGTCTAAATCCGTCTGTGGACCATGAGCCGCAACATAATGACCATGTTCCAACGCCTCGACCCGGCTGGCCGCTTCGATCATTCCCGTTTCAGCATTTGCACAGATCGCGCGGAATTTGACCGTTGCCTCCGAATATTTGCCCGCTGTCGCGTCAGCTTCTGCCGCTGCCATATCCGTGTCTATTTTGGCTTTGTCATTTGGTGCAGGATAGATTGCCGCGGTGATGGTATCTTTTTGCGCAGCATCACTTTCTGCATTCCGCAAACGCGTGTTGATCGCCTCTAATGCCGCAACAGCACGCCGGGCGCGCATTGCGGCGGCGACGTATTGCTGGGCCTCATCCAACAAGGGTTGCAACACATCCAGTGCTTCGGATGCTTCGATGAAGGCGCCGGTTTTCGACTTGCCGACGGCGTCGTCAAAGGGCACGTCCAGTTTTTCCTTTGCCTTTTGGGATGTCATGCGTTTTTGGACGCGCGCCTTTTGCGCTTCGGCCCGTTTGCGGCGCGCTTCAAAGCGGTCGATCAACCCGGCTTGGGCAATGACTTCCGGATCTTTCAGATCTTCTGCCAGTTTTGCATCCGCGTCGTCCCATTTCTTGGATTTTGCGTCTGCCTCTGCTTGGGTTAACGCGCCCGCGATTTTCAGTTTCAAAGCGCCCTGAGCGGGTGGCAATGCTTCGCCGGCGGCTTTCAGTTTTGCGGCGGCATCCAGATAGGCACCGAGCCGTTCCAGATGCGGTAAGGCCAGCTGGTAGGCAGTCGTCGCAGGGCCCAAATTTCCAGCGGCGGCCTTTGTTCGGGCATCATCCAACACCGCAAACATTGCGCCTATGTCAGTGGCGCTACTTGCATCCAAGCGCGTGTGCATGCGTTCGGCAGCATCACGCGCCGTGATAAAGGACCGCAATCCCGGAAGCGCGGCTTCGACACGTCCCAGTTTCTCCATCTTGGCCAGGTGCGTTGTTTCGCTTGGCGCGGCAGTCCATGGGTCTTGGATCGACGCTTTTAACGGGCCCGTCACTTGATCTGAAACCCATTTCACACTGTTGGACAGGCGCGCACGTTTGGCTTCAAATTCCGCAGCGTTCTTCAGATCCCCCCCGTGTGCCGTGTCCATAGCCGACAAAACAGCAAGCGCCTGTGCGTACCGTTGGTTTTCCAGATGTTCCTTCATCACTGTGATTTGTGGCTCTAATGCTGGATTTTCCGCAGCCGCCACATAGTCTTGGAACTTATCCAAAACGGGCTGAACATCTGATGCCAAAACAGTCTTTAAAGCGTCAAGGTCGGTTGTCGCATCGCCAAAGTTACCGTTGGTGCAGCCTTTGCTTTTTGCTGCGTCATATGCTGTTCGCAGATGGCGCGTTTGTGGCTCTAATCCCAATTTATTTGCAAGGCTGATTGTCGGCAGCGAGTCCGTTCTAAACGTCTCGATCCGGGCTGCAAAGGCGATGGCATCTGTATTCTTGCTGGCCTCCACAGCGACGTCGGTCATGACATTGGTGTCTGGGTGCTCATATTGCTTGGTTGTGGAATAAAACTCGGCCAATTTGTTTTTGGCCGCGACGGCGTTACCGCCTTTGGCCAAAATACCTGCGTCATGCAAAAGCGTGTCACGAAACAGTTCCAACACGCCGCGCTGCGCTTTGGCGACAGGATCACTGTTCGGGCCAAGTGTGCCTATGTAAAACGTCGCTTTGAAACGCCAATCAATCATATAGGCGTAATAATCTTCTGCCTGCACCAAGAATGGTGCAATCTTGGCGATCGCGGTTTTCGCGGTGGCGTAGTTAGCTTCGCTTTTGGCACTATCGACGCTGCTTGCAGCAGACGACAGTTTTTCCAATGCTGCCTCGAAACAGAAAACCTCGACTGTTTTGGATTTGGAATGAACAAGTTCGCGCGCAGCGTCTAATGCTGTCACTGCTGACAGACGGGCGGCTTCAAGCTTTCCAAGCTCCTGAACCTTGGTTTCCAGCTTGGTGATTTCTGTTTCCCGGGCCGAGATATCGCCCAGTGTTATCGCCAGCTCAATAGCGCTGCGTTCTGTACCGATCTCTTTCAACAACGCCAAGACGGAAGATCCCCGGGCGGTCATGGGGGGCGCAATCCTGACCACACGACGGATCAGCTCCTGACGTTTGCTTTCGCGCGCGGTGGCATCCATCTCAACCTTTGCGATTTCCGCTTGCAGAGCTTTCAGCGCCTCTTCCGCTGCGACAGTGACCGGTTCAGAAACCTTGCCTGTTGGACTAAAGGCGTCGGCATCACGCAAAAGCTGCAAAGCGGTTTTTTCCGTATCAATCGCATGCTCCGGGTCATCCGTTGATTGTGCAGCTGACTTCGCCAAAGCGATCCTGTCTTGCCGATCTTTGAGGGTCACGTTCAAAGCGTCTATCTGACCGGGCAATGCCGCCAAAACCGCCGCAGCCGCTTCCAGCCTTTCGCCATCAATTGGCGGCTCTGTTGCACCGCGAACAGATGTCATATGATCCTGAACAGGTTTCAGCTCGTCGTCGGGCAATGCGTCGGGCAAAGACAATCCATCCAATACGGTCAGTATTTGCTCCCGCGCTTCGGCAAGAGCCGCCTCTTCAAGCGTTGTCTCATCAGATACTTCCGGCGCAGCAACACATTGCGGTGTGCCAAGTCCCAATTCGCGAAACATCGCAACAATCCACGCCTGAATCTGCGGGTCTTCGGTGACATCTGGAGTATTCGTGTCTGATTGGCTCATAAAGTGGCCCTTCACAGGTTAATGTCATGCGCCCAAGCGGAGCCACATCCGACCTTGACTAATCAGGCCGCCAGGTTCTTTTCAATCTCGTCCAAGGCAGCGCCCAGTGGCCCCCGAATGTCAACTTTTATGCCAAAAGGGTTTGCCTCGCACAAAGTCAGAACGGGATTGGATGACAGAAACCCACGGTATTCCGCCACGTGTTTGGACACCGCATTCGCCGCCGTCTCGCGGCCGTCTTCGTTCGACTGCGCGTAATCCGTCAGCGCTGCCATAAGTTTGGTCTGATGCTGACCCCCAAACCCATGCAGCCCATATTCCGCGATCTGGTTCAGATCCGGGTGTTCGAATGACTTCAGTTCTTTTTGCAGCAGGGAAATGGCCTTGTCGGCAATCTCTTTGCCTGTTTGCCAATGCTTAAGCGGCAACTGAACATCCGCCACGGGATGCGCATCCCCGTATTGCGGCAGCTTTGTACCCAGATATGCGCGAATAAACGCCTTTTGCTGGTCGGTTAATGGCATGCGTGTTCGACCCACAAGAATTGCAATTTAGCAGGAGTATAAAAGCGG
>CALHST010000389.1 GCA_938038825.1 uncultured Paracoccaceae bacterium
AAACATGCCCTATCGTTGGACCACGTCGCCATCAGACCCCGTGCAAGAGCTTCACCTGTGGCCGCACGAATCCCTGCCAGCCCACGGCATGGCCGCGTTTGTGCTGACAACCTTTACTCTGATCCTCATTCCGACTTTGCCCTTGTTGGGATCGCCCATTCTATGGGGACTGCTGCCGTTTCTGCTATTGGCCGTTTGGGGCCTCTATTTCGCCCTGCAACGCAATCACCGGAACCAGCAGATCCTGGAAATCCTGACCCTGAACAGCGAAGACGCCCTCCTTAAACGCACCAACCCCAAAGGTGATGTGCAGGAATGGGACTGCAATCGGTATTGGGCGCAAGTCACCAAATACGAAGATGATGGGCCCGTGCCCCATTACGTGACGCTCAAAGGTAAAGGACGCGAAGTGGAGATTGGTGCATTCTTGTCCGAAGAAGAACGCATCACGCTTTACGATGATCTATCCCGCGCGCTGAAACGATAACACACTCTCTCGTGCGGTGCATAAGCAGGCAGCGTTTTTGTGAAAGAACCGAAAAAATCTGGCGAAATACAAACAGCGATTCTGCCAACACAGCAACGCCAATCACACTGCTCAATGCAAAACGCGCGCCAAACAGCGCGCGCATCGTTAAGCCAGTAGGGTGAGCTTCAGCTCACGCTTGCCTTGTCATCCACATAGACGTGCTTTCACGACTGGACCCACCGTGGCGAAATCCATCTGTCCGGTGTAACGCGCCTTGAGAGCGCCCATGACTTTGCCCATATCGCGGATACTGTCTGCACCAATTTCCGAAATGGCTGTATCCACCGCTTTGGTGACCTCAGCTTCATTCAATTGACGTGGCAAAAATTCTTCAATCACCAGAATTTCCGACCGTTCCCGTTCTGCCAGATCCAGCCGACTGGCCTCTTCATAAGCCCGCGCACTTTCCCCGCGCTGCTTGACCATTTTCCCAAGAATCTGAAGAACTTCCCCGTCTTCCACACCCTCATCTCGCCCCTCAGCCCGCAGATCAATATCTTTGTCCTTGATCGCTGCATTGATCAGCCGCAATGTACTCAGCCGATCAACGGCCTTGTCCTTCATTGCTTGCTTGAGCGCATCGCCAACACGTGCACGCAAATCTGTCATCGTTACGTCATCCCCAAACGCCTGTTGAGTGGTCAGGCTATAAGTGCCAGAACATACAGAAATCCGTGGCTTGGGGCAACTCAACCACGCGCCCGTAAATATCTGAAAACAAAAGAAACTTCAAATTTTTATTCCCTTGACCCTGCGCGGCCCGGGAATTAGGTTCCGACAAATTTGCCGCCAACGCAAAAAGGTGTCTGCCCCATGACCAAAGCCCGCCCTACCGCCTGTCTCGCTCTTGCTGATGGAACGCTGTTTTATGGCCACGGCTTCGGAGCCGCCGGTCAAACGACAGCCGAGCTGTGTTTTAACACGGCCATGACCGGCTATCAGGAAATTATGACGGATCCCTCTTATGCGGGTCAGATCGTGACCTTCACGTTCCCCCATATCGGCAATGTCGGCGTGAACCCGGAAGATGATGAAACAGGGGATCCAGTTGCCGCTGGCATGGTGGTCAAATGGATGCCAACCGAACCTTCAAGCTGGCGCGCAGCGCAACCTTTGTCAGATTGGCTTGCAGCCCGCGGGCGTATCGCCATTGGCGGCGTCGACACGCGTCGACTGACGCGCGCAATACGCCAAGCCGGCGCGCCGCATGTGGCGCTTGCTCATGACCCGGACGGTAATTTCGACACCAAAGCCCTTGTTGCCGCTGCTCAGGGGTTTGCAGGCCTTGAAGGCATGGATCTGGCCAAGGATGTGACCTGCGCGCAGTCCTATCGCTGGGATGAAACCCGTTGGGCGTGGCCTGATGGCTTTGGCACCCAAACTGACGCAAAATACAAAGTGGTGGCCATCGATTTTGGCGCAAAACGCAACATCTTGCGCTGCTTGGCGACTGCGGGATGTGACGTCACTGTCCTGCCCGCAACAGCCACCCATGAAGAGGTTCTGGCCCATCAACCTGATGGCGTGTTTTTGTCCAACGGCCCCGGTGATCCCGCCGCAACGGGAAATTATGCTGTGCCCATGATCAAAGGCGTTTTGGAGCAGGATTTGCCTGTCTTTGGCATTTGTCTTGGTCACCAGATGCTGGCATTGGCCCTTGGAGCGAAGACGATCAAAATGAACCACGGCCACCACGGCGCCAACCACCCGGTCAAGGATCTGGAAACTGGCAAGGTTGAAATCACCTCGATGAATCACGGGTTTGCCGTTGACGCCCAAACCCTGCCTGACGGGGTCGTGGAAACGCACAGTTCTTTGTTTGACGGGTCCAATTGCGGTATCCGCATGTCGGACCGTCCTGTGTTCTCGGTCCAATATCACCCCGAAGCCAGCCCCGGTCCGCAAGACAGCTATTACTTGTTTCAGCGCTTTGCCGATGCCATGGCCGCGCGCGCAGCCTAACCGGGTTCAACTCGCTAAAACTGGTGACCTCAAGAGAGTCTTTTAACTCCTGATTAACCTTAAAAAAGTATTGAAATTCTGCGGAACACATCCGCGGAGTGTCACCTGTGAGTCTACCAATCCCTCTTGCGTTTCAGCGCGTATCAACCCCAACGCGGGACCGGCGTCAGATTGGGCAAATCCTGTTGGATTTGGGCAGGCTGTCGGACACTGATCTTCAATCAGGATTGTCGATACAGCGGCGCGGTGACATGCGCTTGGGTGACGTGTTGATCAGCGAAGGGTTTATCCAACGCGGCGACCTTTACGAGGCCTTAGCCGAGCAGCATGGGTTGATCTATGCCGATCT
This sequence comes from uncultured Paracoccaceae bacterium, assembly GCA_938038825.1. Classification (GTDB taxonomy): domain Bacteria; phylum Pseudomonadota; class Alphaproteobacteria; order Rhodobacterales; family Rhodobacteraceae; genus Aliishimia. The sequence continues at coordinate 2,841 of CALHST010000389.1, forward strand.
CAAGAAAATGCCCGTCGACGACGAACTTGCATGGACGTTAGGGGCCGAAACCTGTTTGAAAAACGGTGTCGTACCGTGGCGGCGCATGGGCGATGTGATGTTTGTGGCCACGGATCGCCCTGACACGTTTGAAGATGTCTCACAAACCGCCCTACCCATCGGCATGACCGCCAAGCCCGTCTTAAGCGACTACAACGATATCCGGGAAGAACAAGATCGGTTTTATGGCCCCTCATTGGCATTGCAGGCCGAAACGCTAGTGCCCGCGGCTCTGTCTTCGCGCGATTTTGGATCGGGCGCACAAGGGCGCATTGTCATCGCGGCTACGCTTTTGGCGGTGTTCGGATTGGGCTTTGCGCTTGCTCCAGCGCTTGTGTGGTCTGTTCTTGCATGGATCGCCATTGTCGGGCTGATCCTGTCCGTTGGTTTGAAAATTGCAGCGACCTTGGCACAATTGCGGTATGAACGGGCCCAAGACAAACAGGACGGCTTGGGCAATATCACCCCACTTCGCCGCCCGAAAGTGTCTGTTATTGTTCCGTTATTTCGCGAACACAACGTTGCCTCTGCCCTTGTGCGGCGGTTGTCAAAACTTACCTACCCCAAAGCTTTGCTGGACGTTCTTTTGGTGCTGGAATCCGATGATGAGGTGACCGCAAAGGCCCTGTCCAACACTGTGCTTCCCCCGTGGATGCGGATCGTGACAGTGCCGCAGGGATCTGGCTTGCGCACCAAACCCCGCGCGCTGAATTACGCCTTGTCCTATTGCCAAGGCAGTATCGTCGGGATTTGGGACGCAGAAGATGCCCCTGACAAACGCCAAATTGAAACCGTTGTACGGGCCTTTAACGAAGCGGGTCCAGACGTGGCCTGCCTGCAAGGTCAATTGGATTACTATAACGCCCGCACCAATTGGATTTCCCGTTGTTTTACAATCGAATACGCCGCGTGGTGGCGATTGGTCATGCCCGGATTAAGCCGACTGGGATTTGTCATCCCGCTTGGGGGCACAACGCTGTTTTTCAAACGATCTCTGCTGGATGAACTGGGCGCATGGGATGCGCATAATGTGACCGAAGATGCCGATCTTGGATTGCGTCTTGCCCGTGCCGGATACCGCACTGAAATGATCCAAACCACCACCATGGAAGAAGCCACCGCAGCCATTTGGCCTTGGATCCGCCAACGGTCTCGCTGGTTAAAAGGGTTTGCGATCACATGGGCAGTTCACATGCGTCACCCAACCCAATTGTGGCGCGATCTAGGGGCCTATAAGTTCTTGGGGTTGCAGTTGTTTTTCCTGTCCAGCTTATGTCCCTTTTTGCTCGCACCGGTATTCTGGTCCTTTTGGCTGATCACCTTTGGTGTGTCACAACCCTTTGGCGCCGGGGCTGTTGCGACAGCCGTGGTCGTCTTGTTTGTGCTCGCGGAAGTCGCCAATACAGCCATACATTTAACCGCTGTTCGGGGTAAAAATCACCGGCACCTGATGCTGTGGACGCCAGTGATGACCTTGTATTTCATGATGGGATGCGCTGCGATCTACAAAGCCCTGTTTGAGATGATTGTACGCCCCTATTTCTGGGACAAAACCCAACATGGATTAGGCGACGCCTCCAAACATTAGCTTTCGGCGCGCCGCATTTCAGCGTCTTGCTTCAGACGTGTCATAAACGCCACCGAGATATGCTCGCGCAGCGCCTCTCCAGCCCCGTCTTCGTCACCGGCTTCGATTGCACGGACAATACGGTCATGCTCTGCCATCGCGATCTTGCTGCGCCCTTGGGCCGCCAACGATGTCGTGGCCATCAACGCCATTGTGCGATGGACAAGATCCAGCTGACGCACCAGAAACCGATTGTGGGATGCCAGATGAATTTGCTTGTGAAATCTGCGGTTTGCGCGGGATAGTTCAGCCGGGTCATCCAACAGTTCATGATCTGCCGTGACCATGTCCCGCAGCAATTGCACTTCTTCCGGTGTCGCGTGTTTTGCCGCAAGGGATGCCGCCAAGCCTTCTAACTCGCGGCGCACGATATACAATTCCGACATTTGATTATGGCTAAGGGACGCGACGATCAAGCTGCGCCCGTCTCGTGTTAACAAGGACTGCGTTTCCAAACGCTGCAGTGCCTCACGGATCGGCGTGCGCGACACACCAAAGCGCTCCGCCAGCTCACTTTCCACCAAACGGTTCCCCGGCCTATAGACCCCCTCATCAATCGCTGCCAAAATCAGCGAATAGGCATCCGTGGGCACAGGTTTCAAATCGTTCATCGCGCAGGATCCTTCCGAGGCGTGTATCGCGCCAAACTACGGCGCACATACAGAAAAGCGCAACCCATCTTGCTGACGCAGTCTGTGCGGCGTATCGAAGGCCCCATGACAAAAGATGCTTTTTCCGACGTGACCACATGGGTCTTTGATCTCGACAATACGCTGTATCCCCCTGCCGTGCGCCTATTTGACCAAATCGAGGCCCGCATGACCGCCTATGTGATGCGCGCGCTGAATGTGTCAGAGGCCAAAGCGGATCATCTGCGCGCATTGTATTGGAAGCAACATGGCACAACACTAGCGGGGCTAATGCGCGAACATGACCTGGATCCGTTGCCCTATCTGGAAGACGTACACGACATTTCGTTTGACGCGTTAGAACCGGACCCGACACTGGCTGCGCATATCAAAGCCCTTCCTGGGCGCGCAATTGTTTATACAAATGGCTGCGCACCTTACGCGGAAAAGGTGCTGCATTCTCGCGGCTTAAGTGGCGTTTTTGATGCGATTTACGGGGTTGAACACGCGGATTTCTTACCCAAACCCGAGGCCGGAGCCTTTGCCAAGGTGTTTGATCAAGACGGGCTTGATCCCACATCAGCTGCCATGTTCGAAGACGACGCGCGCAATCTGGAAGTGCCACATTATTTGGGCATGCGCACAATCCATGTGGCCCCATCTGCGCATGATGCAGCCTTTGTCCAGCACCACACAACAGATTTGACCGCGTTTTTAGGGAACCTCCTGACACCGTGACAGGATGCCACTTGGCAAAGACAGTACAAGCAGCCTAGCTATTCATCATGCACATGAAAGACGTCGACATTGTCATTTCCGGCGGCGGGATCGCTGGGTTATCTGCGGCTGCGGCCTTTGGAACAGCGGGTTTTTCCGTCATCTGTGTGGATCCCGCGCCCCCGATCACGACGCGGGATGCCGACGGCGCGGATCTAAGATCTACGGCTTTGTTGCAGCCTGCGCGTGACGTTTTGACTGACGCTGGTGTCTGGGATTTGCTTGCCCCGCATGGCATGCCGCTTGAAATCATGCGGATCATAGACGCAGGCGGCGCGGAACCAGAGGCCCGGGTCACGCAGGATTTTCGGGCCTCGGATGTCTCAGATTTGCCATTTGGCTGGAACTTTCCCAACTGGCTGCTACGCCGCGAATTGCTGAACCGTTTGGCGGCCCTTGACCGTGTGGATTTTCGCCCTTGCGTAAGCACACAATCTTTGTTCACGCGAACAGCCTCTGCAAAAGTGCGTTTCAGTGATGGCACAGGGGCCAAGGCGCGTTTGGTGATTGGCGCAGATGGGCGCAACTCGCCCGTTCGCACGGCCGCTGGAATCACGGTCACCACCAAACGCTATGGGCAAAAAGCATTGGCTTTTGCCGTTACGCATCCCATCCCGCATGACAATGTATCAACGGAAATTCACCGCTCGGGCGGGCCATTCACATTGGTACCCCTGCCCGACTTTGAAGGTCAGCCGTCTTCGGCAGTTGTTTGGATGGAGGACAGCGCCCGTGCCGCGGAATTGGCCGCGCTGGACATAGCCGCGTTCGAGTCGGAAATGAGCATTCGGTCCTGCCACGTCTTGGGACC
>CALHST010000390.1 GCA_938038825.1 uncultured Paracoccaceae bacterium
ACATCGACAAGAAGATCGCGGATGATCTTGTTGCTAACGATATCTCGTTTGTCACCACCGTGCCCTGCAAGCAGTTGGCCGGCGTCATCGAAGAGATTGACCAGCGCGACGATATTTTCCACATCCCGTCCAATAAAGAAGACGAAGGCATGGGCCTGTGCGCGGGTGCCTATATGGGTGGCAAGCGCCCAGCGATCATCATGCAGAATACGGCGATTGGGGTCACCATCAACACATTGGCGACCTTGATACAGTATTACCGGATGCCCTTGCCGATGCTGATTTCCTACCGGGGCGAGCTGCGCGAACCTGTGGCGTGCCAAGTCGAAATGGCGGTACACACCAAAGCGTTGTTGGCGCAGTTGAATATCCCAACTTACCACTTCCATCACCAAAAGGACGTGGAAGAGTTCGACAACATCCTGAAATACACGTTCATGTGCAACAAACCCGTCGCAATCCTGACGGATGCGAACTTCTGGGGAGGCTACGGCGACCAATGATCCGTTCTGAAATCCTGAAAGACATCGCTCCGATCCTGCGTGACCAACTTGTGGTCTGCAACATCGGTATCCCGTCACAAGAACTGCACGCCATCGACGATCAACCCACCAATTTTTACATGTTGGGCACGATGGGTCTGTCGTCCTCGATTGGGTTGGGCTTGGCACTGGCGCAAGACAAACCTGTGATCTCGATCGACGGGGACGGCTCTGTTCTGACGAACCTGTGCACGTTGCCGACCATCGCGAATAACGTGGCCGACAATTATATCCTGATGATCATCGACAACGGGTCTTATGGCTCTACCGGGGATCAGCCGACCTATACCGGCAAGAAAACCTCGCTCGCAGGTATGGCGCGCGCCGCCGGTTGTGAAAACGTGGTCGAAGTGCAGGACGTCGACACGGGCAAGGCACTTCAAGCCGCGCTCGACAGCAAGAAGATGACCGTGATGGTTGTCAAATGCGACAGCGGTAATGCCAAGATGCCCGTGATCACTATGGATCCTGTGATCATCAAAGACCGCTTTATGAAATCTGTTCAGGCGTAATCTGAATGGGCGCCGCTGCGCATATCCACTCACATCAGGATGCGCGGCGGCTTGCCAAACGGCGCTTGCCCTGGATGGTGTTTGACTACATCGATGGGGCAGCAGGCAATGAAACTGGGGCAGGGCGCAACCGCGCGGCCATGGATGCCTACACATTGCGGCCCCGAATTCTGAAAGACGTGCATCAGCGATCCTTGGCCGTGTCCCTGTTCGGAGAGCAGGCAGGACGCCCCTTTGGTATCGCCCCGATGGGTATGTGCAACTTATCCGGCCCCGGCGCGGATCTGATGCTGGCGCGATTGGCGGCCAAGCACAAAATCCCGCATGGGGTTTCCACAGTCGCCTCAACCCCCATGGAACAGATTTTTGAGACCGCCGAAGGCCATGCGTGGTTCCAACTGTATTTCAGTGGCGACGGTGTAGGCACCATGAAACTGGTCGAACGCGCCAAATCGGTGGGGTACCAAACACTTGTCGTGACCGTTGATGTTCCGGAAGTGGGCCGCCGCCCGCGTGAGTTGCGTCATGGCTTTAAAATGCCCTTCAAGATTGGGCCCCGCCAATTCATAGATTTCGCGATGCACCCTCGGTGGTCCTTGGGATCCTTGGTCGCGGGCAAGCCGCAAATGGCAAATTTCCTGATGGATGGGTATGACTTCGACCGCACCGAAAGCCGCGCCCGCGCAACGTGGGATACGTTGGCTGAACTGCGCGACATGTGGCCGGGCAATCTGGTGGTCAAAGGTGTGCTTGATCCCGAAGATGCGGTGTCTTTGCAAAAGGCGGGTGTGGACGCAATCCAAGTGTCCAGCCACGGGGCACGACAACTGGAAAGCGCGCCCGCAGCGTTTGATGCGCTGGGCGAAATCAGAGCAGCCGTAGGAGAGTCGTTCCCGCTGTTTTACGACTCGGGTCTGCGGTCTGGCGAGGACGTCCTGAAAGCGTTGTCGCAAGGGGCCAACTACACGTTTTTCGGCCGCTCCCTGCAATTTGCCATCGCCGCAGGTGGCGAGGACGGATTGCACAAGTTGTGGGACGTGTTCAGCGATGAACTCAGCATCGCGATGGCGCAAACGGGCCTGACGGATCTGTAATCCAAGAGAAACGTGGCGCAACAAGGCGCCCCGTTTATCAGTCTTGAATGAAGCTAAGCGCCGCGCGTCTTGCGTCTGCGCAATCCAACCGCCCCGGCCAAACCAGTCATCAGCAGCAAACCACCCGCTGGTAATGGAACTGACGGAACAACTACGCTTTGTTCCACAACGGCGAATGTTGCCACAAGATCCGGAAATGACGTGACACTGTTGATGTTATTGGTGAATGAAACCGCCGTAGACACGACACATTCCGGGCAATTAAATCCGGTGCCTTTTGCGAAAAATGCACCGTAAATATTGGGCCCCAACGTTGGGTGTGAATTTGGCAAACCCGCAAGCGATTGCCGCGTGACCGACGCAAAACTGGCAGCCAATGCACTATCGCCCCACCAGACTTGCGATGTGATCCGATCAATATTGTCTTCGAACGTCCCCGTAATCGTGGTGAGATCGTATTCCGTTCCGGATACCGTGAACGTGGCCGCGTCACCTGTTGTTGTTGTGAACGCGATCAAAGCTGCTGCTGTTGTCGCAAGTTGTTTGATGGACATAATATTCCTCTGGTTAAATAGCTTTAAGTAGGTCAGACCTGCTCACTACGCGTCTCCTTAAGCCTTGTATTGAACATTTCGGCGACCTGATGATCTCAGCCCAAGGACACTATTGTGACCAACAAATCCAACCCAGACCTCTTTCGCCCGGTGGCTGTACCAAGCAGCTTGCAGCCTTATGTACGCCGTGCGCTTGTGGCGAACGCGGATGAACGGGTCGATATGGCCGTCGATGTGCGCGCGACGGGGTATCACTATTTTGGCTGGGTATGGCGTGGCCGCTGGCAAGGAGAGGTCGACGGCGAAACTCTTTTTGACAGTGATGTTGATGGGCGGCTATCGCTAACCGGACAGATTGGAAAATCTGTTGTTACCGCCAGAATGCAGCGGGAAATCGGGCAAATCTTCCTAGAATTTTCTGCTCTTGGTCACGTCCAATTGCTTGGTATCACCGGCGCGCAAGTTCTTAAAAACCCAAAGGCTCCGCATGTTTTGAACCCGGCCTTGGCACCTCATATGGAAAAGATCTTGAAGGCCAAAGACATGCCCATTGATGCGCGAATGGGCCTGATGGCTGACGTTCTGTCTCGACTACCAAAACACAGTGTCCCAGACGCGATGATCCTGGCGATAGATCGTATGGAAGCAGCTGACGGCAACATTCGAATATCCGAAATTGTCACCGAGATTGGATTGGCGGAACGAAAATTCCGAACCGATTTTGAAACGCTCATTGGCCTCACTCCGAAGATCTTTTGCAAAACCTTGCAACTGAATCGCGCGTTCAATCAGCTTCTTATGGACAATGGTGGCGACCTTGCGGGTGTTGCGGCGCAGTCCGGATTTTCGGATCAGGCGCATTTCACACGTGCATTTGGTGACTTTATGGGCAAAGCTCCGGCAGCCTATCTAGAAGATGTCGAGGCAACCTTGGCGCGTTTCGTCGGTCAGTCGCGCGGATAAGTCTTCGCGCCCCACCGCACGGTCGATTTAGATCACGCTTACCGCCTTTTGATAAACCATTCCCCGTGCTGCACACACCGCATATCGAAGACAGCCTGCTCCCATAAGTCGGGCCGAGGTTTGCGGATCAGGTAAGAAGGCTCGTATTCACGCGCTCACGACTCGGGATTAAAGCCCCCGGGATCCGCCCTCTGTCATCTCATTGGCAGGCCTGCCACCCTGATGTTCATCAACCATTGTGATGTAAACAGCCTGCCGACTTTGGTGTCGTGCGGGCCAAAAGGCGTGCGGCCTTTCTGCGATAACCCCAATCACTGGACCGGCCTAGCCAACACAAACAAGTTGTTGCGCTGACAAACAGGTCGCGTTTGACAAACAACAAAAGCGTAGGTTGGAATGCCCGGTTTTTGTCAGAAAACCGTCTTAAATCAGCGCGTTTGCACACATTAATTCCTTAACGCAGCCTTAATGGACGGGCACCTTTCACTAACGCGTATCTGGCGAGCTGGTTTTTTGGTGGCGTCTCACGACACCGGTCGCGACCGATTGACTTGCTGTGTCATGCGTAAAAAGAAGAACGAGCAACGAGCAAAAAAATGCCAGCCTTTAGTATTGCCGATGGCAATTCGACAACTTTCGTCGACACAACACCCAATGGCGGCATTGTCATTGATTTCGCAAGGCTGGACAACAGCTTCAGCATTCAAGTCAATGGCGTGGATCTGTTCGTCGGCGGACCCGGCATAGCACCAAATGAACTTGAATTTCAGGTCAGCAACACCCCGGGCCAAACAGTGCGCTTTGCCGATGGTGACTTGTATGGGATCAATACACAAGAAGTCTGGCAGCTGAGCAACACGACCAGCGACCCAATTGTTCGTATCGAAATAAATCCAGACGGGACGGTTCAACTGTTCGGCGTGAAAGTCGCTGATGGTCCGCTTGTACCTCTCGAACTGTTTAATGGATTGTCGGTCAACACGGCAGCGATTGCGTCCGCGTGGAATGCCACGGGGTCAAACACGATTGTCGTGGATCAAGTATTGACCGGCCCGACCAACGCAAGTGGCGACATCATGGATGTCACATGCTTTGCATCTGGAACGCTTATTGAAACGGCGCACGGGGCTGTGCCCATTGAAACGCTTAAAGTGGGCGACCAAATCCGCACATATGATGATGGGGTGCAACCCATTCGCTGGTTGGGGTCGTGCACTGTCAGTCGTGCGCGGCTAGACACGCAGCCAAACCTCAAACCCGTTTTGATCCGCGCAGATTCCTTGGGAACAGGCTACCCCAAACAAGACCTGATAGTGTCACCCCAGCACCGTATCCTTGTGCGGTCTGCCGTGGCCAAACGTATCTTCGGCTGTACGGATGTCTTGATCCCAGCCAAGAAGCTACTGTCGTTGGACGGCATCGACATCCAGCACGACAATCCCAATGGCGTAGAGTATTGGCATATGCTGTTTGATGATCATCACATCATCTGGTCGAACGGTGCCCCGTCAGAAAGTCTGTTTACCGGACTGGAAGCCATGAAAGCCCTGCCCGCCAAATCTCGTGCAGAAATCAAAGAGCTGTTCCCCGAAATATGCGCGCCAGGTTTTCAGCCTGTGTCTGCCTGTTTCATACCGGAAAAGGGAAAACTCGTGGGAAAGCTGGTTCAACGCCATCAAGCGAACAACAAGCCGCTTTATAACGCGATATGATCGTAGTCCTCAGCGGCTGTATTAGGCTTTGGTCGTCTTAGTGGCCACGAATGAACCAATATAGCCGCCTTTAAAAACTGTCTGGTGTTGATGGCATGTCATGCAAGCCTGCCCAACAAGGGCGCGCTTGGTCCGACACTCAATCGCCGTCGGCAACCCCTGCTGCGCGGGTTTTGGCACGCCGCGCGCGGTAGCTGGGAAGCAGCACCAGAATGGCGGCGATGACCAACAGGGCCAATGTCATTGGACGTTCCCATATAAAGCTGACGCCATCATAAAGCTGCATCGAGCGCGAGAAG
>CALHST010000391.1 GCA_938038825.1 uncultured Paracoccaceae bacterium
ACCATGCGCAGATCAAACGCCCCGCAGCTGGAACAGGTTTTGCCTTTGGGGGTGTCAATGCCAACAATCTGCGCTTTGGGATCCGCCTTCAGTCCCATCCCCTCGCCCTCAATAAACCCAATGCGGATCATATGCTGTTCGATCACACCACCTATCGCAGCCAAAATAGACGGAATGTACTTGCCTTGCATCCATGCGCCACCGCGTGGGTCGAACACCGCTTTCAGCTCCTCCACGACGAAACTCACGTCCCCACCGCGCCGGAACACAGCCGAGATCATTCGCGTCAACGCCACCGTCCACGCAAAATTCTCCATGTTCTTAGAGTTGATGAAAACCTCAAACGGCCGCCGCTGCGCACCTGTGATCAAATCATTCACCGTGATATAAAGCGCATGCTCGCTGTCAGGCCACTTCACTTTATACGTATGCCCTTCCAATGCCTCGGGACGATCCAAAGGCTCAGACATATAAATCACGTCGCCATGCGGACGCCCTGGTTCTGCGTCGCCCTCTGACATTATCACATCATCCGCCGCGCTTTTATCTTCATTGTTCTCCGAAATACTCAAAACACTGCCTGTGACGTCATTGGGACGATAGGTCGTGCAGCCCTTACAGCCGGTATCCCACGCCTGCATATAGACGTCCTTGAATGCCTCGAACGAAATATCTTCTGGACAATTAATGGTCTTGGAAATCGACGAATCCACCCATTTCTGGGCCGCTGCCTGCATCTTGACGTGATCACCAGGGGCCAATGTCTGGGCATTCACGAAGTAATCCGGCAACGCAGCGTCGCCCTTCAAATCCCGCCACATCTGCACCGCGTAATCCACGACTTCCTCTTCCGTGCGCGATCCATCCTTTTGCAGAACCTTGCGCGTATAGGCATACGCGAAGACCGGCTCGATCCCGCTCGACACATTGCCTGCATAAAGCGAAATCGTCCCCGTCGGCGCGATTGACGTCAACAGCGCATTGCGGATGCCATGCGTACGGATTGCATCGCGCACGTCGTCATCCATGTTCATCATGTTGCCAGACGCCAGATACTTATCCGCATCAAACAACGGGAACGCGCCCTTTTCTTTGGCCAGATCCACGCTCGCCAAATAGGACGCTCGCGCAATCGCTTTTAACCAAGCCTCGGTCTGTGCCGCGGCCTCATCAGACCCATAGCGCAGCCCCACCATCAACAGCGCATCTGCAAGGCCCGTCACGCCCAGTCCCACCCGACGTTTGGCCAACGCCTCTTGGCGTTGCGCCTCTAGCGGGAAACGTGACGCATCAACCACGTTGTCCATCATCCGTATTGCAGTGCCTACCAGCCCGGTCAGCGCCTCTTCGGACAGATGCGCGTCTTCCTCGAACGGGGCTTCCACCAGCCGCGCCAAATTGATCGACCCCAAAAGACATGCACCATAAGGCGGCAAGGGTTGCTCTCCACACGGGTTGGTAGCGGCAATTGTTTCGACATAATTCAAATTGTTGGCCGCATTGATGCGGTCGATGAAAATGACGCCGGGTTCGGCATAATTAAATGTCGACTGCATAATCGCATTCCACAGATCCAGCGCCCGTACGGTTTTGTAGGTCTTGCCATCAAACACCAGATCCCACGCGCCGTCGGACTTTACAGCCTCCATAAACGCATCTGTAATCAGCACCGACACATTGAACATCCGCAACCGCGCGGCATCGGACTTGGCGGTAATGAAATCCTCGATATCCGGGTGATCGCAGCGCATCGTTGCCATCATGGCACCCCGGCGCGACCCCGCAGACATGATCGTGCGACACATCGCATCCCACACATCCATGAACGACAGCGGCCCAGACGCATCTGCCGCCACACCACTGACTGCAGCGCCTTTGGGGCGAATGGTCGAGAAATCATATCCGATCCCCCCACCCTGCTGCATGGTCAACGCGGCTTCTTTGAGCCCTTCAAAAATTCCGCCCATCGTGTCGGGAACTGTGCCCATAACAAAGCAATTGAACAACGTGACCGACCGCGCTGTGCCGGCCCCTGCTGTGATGCGCCCTGCGGGTAGGTATTTGAAATCCGCCAATGCATCATAAAACACGTCTGCCCAAGCCGCTGGATCCGCTTCGACACGGGCCAAATCATTGGCGATCCGCCGCCATGTGTCCTGTACTGTTTCATCAATCGGAGACCCATCCGCATCTTTAAAACGGTATTTCATGTCCCAAATCTGTTCGGCAATCGGTGCGGCAAACGCTGACATAAGTGATTCCCCTTGTGGTGGCAGGCGGACAAGAAACCTAGCGGAGCTTACAAGAATTTGCACCCGCTTTCTCGCCACGGTCTAGATGGTGTGGCCCTAAGGCGACTTTCCCAAACATCACGGCGGGTCTGTTTCCTTGCTTTGTCTCAAAAAAATCCATTTTTTGACTATTATTCGCCATTTTGCCGCGCCACTCGTTAGGGATGGAACGTACACAATCTCTTTTGGTGAGGCTCATGGGAACACTGTGCCTCGCCGCGGGCGGTGGCCTGATTGCGGCAACCGTGTTGCTATTTAGATCAATGACGCGCGTCAGTGCCGCAGACCCGCTTGCCATTGCGGTCTTTGTGACGACCATGTTGGGCTTGGCGCTGCCGCTGATTTTGCTCGGGGGTCACACCCTGTTCGTGCGGGATTGGAACGACGCTGCAATCAATCAGAAACTGGTACGTGCCGTAGAAATTGTCTTGATCGGTTTCGTCAGTGTTCATGGCTATGCGTTGATCATGAAAACGATCCCTGTCTCTCTTCCCGTGGTCGGAATGGCCTTGGGTGTGGCCGTCGGATGCTGGATCGCGTTGAAAAAAGCTCCAAGTGATCAGGCCGCTGCGCAGGCCTAAAGATCACAATCTTACCACAAGGGTTTGATCTCTGGCCCTTTCCCGCTACCATATCCGGTGTGGTTTGGGGACGACTCTGTGGATAACTATATCAACCTGGTGAAACTCTGCGTCGGTGCTGAAGACGTGCAAGACTTGTTGGACTGGCAAGGCTCACCTCGGTCACGTGGTCCTGATGGGCAACCTCGTCACGTCACGCGCATGTGGCCCAAGCAGGAAAACACCCTGCTGAGCGGGGGCTCCCTCTATTGGGTCATCAAAGGGCTGGTGCAGTGCCGCCAACAGATCGTCCGACTTGATGAAGTGATTGGCGAGGATGGTATCCGTCGCTGCGCCATTGTGCTGGATAGCGAGGTGCATCGCACCGCATCTGCACCAAAGCGTCCCTTCCAAGGCTGGCGCTATTTGAAGCCGCAAGACGCCCCCCCAGATCTTGCCAAGGGCCGCGAGGCGGAACCTGCTCTGCCACCAGAATTGAACCAGGCGCTGGCTGAAATTGGCGTGTTGTAACATGCGGTCCGATGCGTTGACGCGTCCCTATGCCGACAGCAAACAATCAAAATACCAACGCGATACAGACACCCGAATTTTGAGCCTTGTTGGTGTGAAACGGAAATTGGCTAATTCACGAAAAACGACGCCTGTGCGGGGCGTTAACCTTCGATCAAGACGCAATGTGGTTGCGCCCATTGGGCTGGGTGTCATACATAAGC
>CALHST010000392.1 GCA_938038825.1 uncultured Paracoccaceae bacterium
AACCAATTCGCCGTTCCAAAACAGACGAACCACATTATGAGCGATGGCGATTTGCGGCAGATGCCAAGTCAGATCTTTGTCCATCGGCCTGCCGCCTTCGACTGCAACATCCATACCATTGGGCGTGGCCGTACAATGCACGGTGATCTCAGCTTTGCGACTAGTCCCCTGGATCGCGATGGCGCGTGCCAATGCCGGGGCCCCGTCCAAACCACGGTCAACCAAAGGACAATCCTGGATATCCACCAATACATCGGAACCACGTGTGTGAAACCCAGCCATCGCGCCAGACTTTGTTCGGCGCGCCGCATATTTTGCACGGCGACGACTTTTGGCGGGCGATACGGCGATGTCGCGCATTGGGATGTCCAAGCCCTCGGCCTGTAATGCCTCTCGAACAATATCCTGCTTCCAAGTCGCCAATAACGGAACAGAAGCGTGTTGCATCAGACAACCACCACAAGTTTTGAAATGCCGACAAGGTGGCTTTACACGATCTCCACTCGGCTCGACAATCTTGGGCGTCGCAATGCGGCCATCAACGGGATCGCCTTCGACAATTTCGCCAGGCAGCGCGCGCGCCACGAACACCGGACCATCCGCGATCCCGTCGCCTTGGCGCCCAAGGGCATTGATTTTGAAAGTTGGCATGTGGCCTCGCACTTATTCCGCTGCTTGGGTGCGAATAAACCCTCCGGACTGGCGTTGCCAATACTGCGCGTACAATCCACCCTGAGAAAGAAGCGCAGCATGCGTTCCAATCTCGGCTATTTTGCCATCATCCATAACAATAAGACGGTCCATTTCGGACAAGGTCGACAGCCGATGGGCAATCGCCAGTACTGTTTTCCCATCCATAACCCGCTTCAATGCTGTTTGAATTGCGGCCTCAACTTCAGAATCTAGCGCCGAGGTTGCCTCGTCCAGCACAAGAATTGGTGCGTCCTTTAGAATGGCACGTGCCAAAGCAATCCGTTGGCGTTGACCGCCCGATAGCTTTACGCCTCGCTCACCTAAGTGCGCTTCGTACCCATCCCGTTTGCGGTGATCCTGCAACCCAAGGATAAAATCATGCGCTTCGGCATCTTGGGCGGCGCGGATTAGGTCTGCCTCACTCGCATCGGGCCGACCATACAGGATGTTGTCCCGGGCAGAGCGATTAAACATTGCGGTATCCTGCGTCACCATTCCAATCTGGTGCCGCAAGGAATCCTGAGTAACAGCTTCGATGTCTTGCCCATCGATAAAAATCTTGCCGCCTTCCGGACGATACAGACCCAACAGCAAGGATACTAAAGTGGTTTTCCCAGCGCCCGAAGCGCCGACGATGCCAACTTTTTCGCCAGCTTTGATCGTCAAATCAATTTGGTCGATACCGCCGGTTTCGCGGCCATATGCGAAGTGCAGCTTGTCAAACACGATTTCGCCATGTGGAACCTCAAGGTCCGCTGCGTTGGCCACGTCTTCGACCCGAACACGCGGCGTCAATGTGCGCATACCGTCTTCGACCTCACCCACATTGGCGTAGATCTGCATCAGCGTGAACGATACCCACCCGGTCATCTGCGCAATACGGATAGAGACGGTGCCTGCGGCGACAATGTCGCCTGGGGACGCAATCCCACGCTGCCACAAGAGTAAACTCGCCCCGATCAGCAACACCGGCAGCGCCCCGGCGAGGGTCATCAAGCACACTCGAAACGCGGCAGACAGATACCCAAAATCAACGGCCTTAAGTCGGAACGTGCTTAACGCGCCCAGCGCTGCGGTGTCTTCATGCGCCGTGTGGGCAAAAAGTTTGACCGTTTTGATATTTGTGATTGTGTCGACGATTTGGCCAGTCACCATCGTACGCGCACCGGCCCTCGCAGCAGAAGCTTTGCGGACGCGCGGCAGAAACCAGCGGATCAACAGGAAATACGCAACGAGCCAAATCGCAAAAATCCCGACAATGCGCGCATCGACGGCAACCAAAACCAGCAACGCCCCAAACAAAGACGCAAGCGCAAAAGCAACAACATTGATACATTCATTCACAACATCCGTCACCGCCCGCGCCGTTTGCATCTGCTTTTGCGCAAGTCGGCCAGCAAAGTCGTTGTCAAAGAAGGTAACCGATTGCCCCAAAGTCCACCGGTTCAAGCGCGATGTCACCAAAGGGTTTACATTTGGCACCACCATGATCGCGTTTGTCGCATTCGACAGGCCAAACGTTATCGGGCGGATCACGACAAAAAACACGACTGATCCAACAATCAAAGCCGTATTGGCTCCATCAAAAAATGCCTCAGGTCCAGAGGTCAACGCACGGTCAATCACCACGCCAAGAATCCAGGCCGTGCCTGCTTCCATGACGCCCGCCAGCGCAGAAAAGAACGCGGCCACCCAAAGACCAGCCCAGCTGCCTGCCAGACACCACCGTATGAATGCACCCAGTGTTTGCGGCGGCGGGCCCTCGGCCTTTGCGAAAGCGTCGATCTGATTTTCCAGTTGGATCATTGCGCGGCCTCAACGTTCAGGAACCCGCCTGATTGGCGCGCCCAGAACCGCGCATATAGCCCACACTGAGCCAAAAGCGCGTCATGCGTGCCTTCTTCGACAATTCCGCCGTTGTCCAACACCAAGATGCGGTCCATTTGGGCAATCGTGGACAAACGGTGGGCAATCGCGATCACAGTTTTGCCCTCCATCATCCCATACAACGTATCCTGAATCGCGGCTTCGACTTCACTATCGAGGGCGGAGGTTGCCTCGTCCAAAAGAAGGATCGGCGCGTTTTTTAGGATTACGCGCGCAAGGGATATCCGTTGCCGTTGGCCGCCAGACAATTTCACGCCACGTTCACCCACTTGAGCTTCATACCCGGCATTCCCTTTCGGGTCCGTCAAATCACAGATAAAATCATGCGCCTGAGCTTGCCTGGCAGCCTCAATCACTTCAGCCTCGGTCGCATCCGGACGACCGTAAAGCAAATTGTCCCGAACTGACCGATGCAGCAACGAACTGTCTTGCTGAACCATGCCGATCTGCATACGCAAGCTGTCTTGTGTAACCTGCGTAATGTCTTGCCCATCGATCAAGATTTTACCGGATTCCGCGTCGTAAAATCGCAACAGCAGCTTAACAAGCGTCGATTTACCTGCGCCCGAGCGTCCAACAAGCCCAATTTTCTCTCCAGGCTTAATCACCAAGTCGACTTTTTCTAACCCACCTGAACCGCGCCCATAGTGGTGCGTCAACTTTTCCAGCCGCACCTCGCCTTGGGTCAGCGTCAGCGGGATCGCATCAGGCGCATCCACAAGATCAATTGACTGCGCAATGGTTTCCATTCCTTCAGCCACGACACCCAATTGGCGGAAGAACGACGTCAGCGCCCACATGATCCAACCGGTCATCGCGTTCAGACGCAGCACCAAAGCCGACGCCGCGGCAACGATCCCAACACTGGCCGTGCCTTGCATCCACAGCAATATCGCCCAACCAACAACACCCACAATCAAGATACCGTTTAGCGTTACCAACATGATGTCCATGAGCGTATAGAGCCGCATTTCAATCTGAAATGTGCGCCGAGTTTCATCAATCGCATCCTTGGCATAAGCCAGCTCGCGATCATGGTGCGCGAACATTTTCACAGAATGGATGTTCGAATAGCTATCGACCACGCGGCCTGTGACTTCTGACCTAGCGTTCGACGCCGCTTCACTTGCGGGTCCGACGCGTTTGACCGTCCACTTGATCAACAAGGCATACAGGACAAACCAAACGGCAAGCGGGATCATCAATCTAGGATCAGCGAAGGTCAACAAAACTGCCGCACCAACAAGATACGCCAACGAATATGCAATCGCGTCAAAGACCTGAAAGATCACCTCGCCTGCAGCGGGTGGAGTTTGCATGATCCGGTTCGCAATGCGCCCCGCAAAGTCATTTTCAAACCAACCCACGGACTGACGCAGC
>CALHST010000393.1 GCA_938038825.1 uncultured Paracoccaceae bacterium
TGACCATAAAGCTGTTTCAAGTTGATCCCCATGGACCGATAGAAATCAAAGATTTCCGGGCCAATCGCTTCACCCGCCGTGTATCCAACCCGCACACGCGAAAAACCAAGCGTGTTTTTCAGGGGGCCATACACACACAGCTCACCCAGCTTGTATTTCAACTTCTCGCCAAAACTGACCTCTTCACCATCCAGCAGCTTTGGTCCGACAGTTTTTGCGTGATCCATGAAGTATTTGAACATCCGCTGCTTGAGCGGACTCGCGTCCTCCATGCGGATCATCACATTGGTCAGTTGGTTTTCGAACACGCGGGGCGGCGCAAAGTAATAAGTCGGGCCAATTTCACGCAGATCCGTATGCATCGTCTGCGCACTTTCGGGACAGTTGGTGCAAAAACCGGTCCAAAACGCTTGGCCAACAGAAAAGATGAAATCCCCAACCCATGCCATCGGCAGATACGCAAGAATGTCATCGCTTTGCTGCAAGTTGTCGAACTGAGACGATGATTTGGCCGTTTCAATCACATTGCGATTGCTCAGGACAACGCCTTTTGGCTTACCGGTGGTTCCTGACGTATACAGCATGACACAGGTACTATCCGTGTTCAAACGTGCCTCGCGCTTGCGCAACTCCGGTTCAAATTCAGACCGTGCGGCCGTACCGCGATCTTGCACGTGCTTGTATTGATGCAGCTTGGAATGGTCGTATTTGCGCAATCCACGGGCATCCAAATAGATCATCTGCTCAAAGTTCGGCAACTGATCTTGTACTTCCATCACTTTGTCGACCTGCTCTTGATCGCCAGCGATCACAAACCGTGCGCCACAGTGATCCAGCACATAGGCCATCTCTTCCGCTACGGCGTCTTGATACAGGGGCACAGGTACAGCGCCCACCATTTCGGCTGCGACCATCGACCAATACAGATAAGGGCGGTTGCGCCCGATAATTGCGATGAAATCGCCTTCGACAACGCCAAGGGTCAAAAGCCCCAAGGCCAAGCTTTCGATCTGGGCTTCGGTTTCGGCCCAGGTCCAGCTTTGCCAGATGCCAAATTCTTTTTCGCGATAGGCAGGCGCGTCGCCAAACCGTTGCGCGTTGCGATGCAATAGGGCGGGAATGGAATCCATTCCAGAGCCGCTCTTGGGCGTAGTCGCCAATGTATTTCCTCCCGTTGCCTACGTCGTTGCGTCGGCCCTGATCACCCTTTGGGCGATTCCCTTTGTTTCAGGGTTGTCCGGCAAACCTTGAAGGTCAACTTTTTCCTGAGCTTTGCGCAAACCTAACAAATTGTTACGAGCGGAAAATTCATCTGAATCGCGTCAAAAGCCCTTGCAGACTTGGCTTTGTGCACGGCAGGGTCTTAACCATGCGGGATCGTCGAACACATATGACAACGGCAGGTTTGAACCTGATTGCCCAAGCCATGTCGATTATTGACGAAGATTTGCGTCTTGTGATCTGCAATCGCCCGTTTCAGCAAATGTTCGATTTGCCCGAAGACTTGGCGGAACCGGGGGCCCGGTTTGATTCCATTATCCGCCATTTGGCGCTGTCGGGGGATTATGGCCCCATCGACGATCTTGATACCTTTATTCAGGATCGCGTTGATCAGGCCCTTGCCTTTGAACCCCATTATCTGGAACGCACCCGTGCCAACGGGCGTATCATCTCGGTCGAAGGGTCGCCCTTGCCCATGGGGGGCTGGGTCGCAGTTTATACCGATATAACCGCCATCAAGTCGCAAGAGGCCCTTTTGCGCGCCCGGTCAGATGCGCTGAGCGAGGAATTGTTGAGCCGAGCAGAAGAAGTCTCGACCACCAACCGAAAACTGGCCTCGGCAAACTCGGCCCTCGAAGAAACCAAACGCCAACTAACCCGATCCGAAGCGCAAACGCGTCTGACGGCCGAGATGATGCCTGCGCATATGGCGCATGTGGATTCCGAACGGATCTATACCTATTCGAACCAACAGCTCAGTTCTGTCATGCCCGGACGCCCATCTGCAATCGTGGGATTGCATATGTCCGAAGCCTTAGGGGAAAGCGCTTATGCGCGGATCGAGACGCATCTAGAGGCTGTCCATCATGGGGCGGAACCTGTGTTTGAGTTTACCGATTCAGACAGTGCGCGGCGTATTCGCGTGGCGTTCCGGCCAGATGGACAGGGCGGTGTCTATATTCTGTCAATGGACGTAACCGAAGAAACGCAAACACGCGTAGCCTTGCAGCAGACTCGCAGGCGGAATTTGGCGGCGCAAATGACCAGCGGTATGGCACATGATTTTTCTAATCTGCTGACCATTATCCTGGGGCTACAGGGCAAACTCTCGCGGATCGAAGGGCTACCAGACGAGGCCCGCGCCTTGATCGACGGCACCTTGGCTGCCACCAAACGCGGCGGGGCCTTATTGGATCGGATTGGAGATATGACCGCGGCGCGCCCCTATCGTGCCCGCGCTGTGCAAGCGATCCCTGTCTTGGACGATTTGGCGACCTTGGCGCGATCGACATTGCCCGCCGGGATCACGCTAACTTTGCGACAAGACCTTCCCACCGATCCAATGATGCTGGATCCCGGCATGTTGCAGGATGCGTTGCTGAACATGATCCTGAATGCACGCGATGCCTGCGGGGATCGCGGAGAAATTTCTTTGGATGCGCGCGTCGTGTCCGGAATATGGATTGATGTCACAGTATCAGACACGGGCCCGGGCTTCAGTGAGGCGGCCATGACACGCGCGTTGGAGCCCTTCTTTACCACCAAGGGCAACAAAGGATCAGGTCTGGGTCTTCCCATGGTTTATGACATGGCAAAATTGGCGGGTGGCAACCTGCGACTGCGCAACCTGAAAGATGACTCCGGGGCAGCCGTCACATTGCGTTTGCCCTTGCGCCCTGCCCCGAAACTTCTGGGAGGATTGGTGTTGGTCGTGGATGACGAACCACATCTACGCGAGGATATTCGCGAGATGCTAACCAGCATGGGCAACGCTGTTATCGAAGCGGCCAGCGCGGATGAAGCCGCCGCATTGGCCGCTGATTTGCCAGACATCGCCTTGGTTCTGTCAGACGTGAATCTAGGCAGTATGACAACAGGGGTCGATTTGGCCGAACGGATTGCTGCGATGAATATACCGGTCGTTTTGATGACCTCGCTGCCGCGTGACAACCCGCTGCACATTGCCGCGACGGCGGCTGCGCCAGTGTTGCAAAAACCAATTGATCTGACCGCGTTAAGCGCACTGATCGCCCCCAAGGAGGTCGCCCCATGAGCGCCCCGCTAGTATCCATTCTGGACGACGAACCTGCGATCCGATCTTTGCTGGCGGATACGTTGCAAGAAGCCGGTTTCAGAACACAAACCCACGGTCGTGCCCGCGATTTTGAAGCCGCACTGCAAATGCATCGACCGGACGTGTGCCTGGTGGATCTGTCACTGCCCGATACTGATGGATTGGCCGTCGTACACCGCTTGGCGCTGGAACAAGGGGCCATCGTCATTATTATCTCGGGCCGTGCTCAGGTGCAGGATCGGATCGCCGGGCTGGAACTGGGGGCGGATGACTATATCACCAAACCCTTTGATCCCGCCGAAGTGGTGGCGCGCATTCGCGCGCGTCTACGCTCGCCACGGGCAGCACCCGAAGGAACATCCTTCGCGCATTTTGAAGGCTGGCAGGCAAATTTTGATGCCTACACATTGATCAACTCACAGGGCCAGGAAACATCCATGTCGCGCGCCGAGGCGCAGGTACTTCGGCTGTTTCTTGATAGCCCAAAACGATTGATCAGCCGAAACCAGATGCTGGATACACTCGGGGGCACTGCGGGTGAAAGCTTTGATCGGGCTATGGACGTGCGGATTTCGCGACTGCGCACGAAACTTGGGGAAGACCCCAAAAATCCGCGCTTGATCAAGACAATTTACGGTGCGGGGTATATCTTTTTGGGGGATGTAAGCTGGCATTGATTGCATCCGCCGCGTGCATCGGCGAAGGGTGACGGAATATGACACACCCTTCGGACACTGAATTTGCACCGGGAACGCATGTCTTGCTGGATCTGCAGGATGCATCTCATTTGGACAATGACGCAAAACTGCGCGACGTCTTGCGCGCGGCCGCGGACGCTGTAGGAGCAACAGTTCTGGGTGACACCTTTCACCGCTTTGATGGGCGTGGTGGCGTGACGGGTGTTGTGGTGCTGCAGGAATCGCATATCTCGATCCACACATGGCCAGAAACCGGCTTTGCAGCCGTTGATATTTTCCTGTGCGGAGCGATGTCCCCGGATCCGGCCCTGGATGTGATCAACGCGGCCCTTACGCCAAGTCAAACACGCGTCACCCGCATCCCTCGTGGTGCGCCCATTTGAGTATTTTTGGAACAATGAAAACGGGAGCGGGTTCTTATTGGAACCATGCGTCCCAGCCAGATTGATAATACGAAACCAACGGGTGCGTGCGGATTGAGTTAACTTCGACATCCACACGGGCAGTGTCAGGCGGGAAGATTTGGGCCTGTGTCCAAATGTCGGCCGTGACGTATTTCAAATCCTTTGGAAATTGCAGGATGCGGGGCGCAGACGGGGTTGGCGTGACCAACACAAAGCCCCATTCGCCAAAACTTGGAATATAGCTGTGATAGGGCAGGACAGCGAGCGTTTCGCTCAGAGAGGCCGGGTTGCGGGTGGCTTCCAACGTATAGACCACGGACCAAAAAGCGTCGCGTGCAAAAAAGGGCGAGCCCGCTTGCGTGACAAGCTGACCGTGAGGCGACAGACGTTCTACCAACAGGGCATAAAATTCTGATGAATACAGCTTGGACAGGGACAGGTTTTTGGGATCGGGCAGATCAACGATGACAATATCGAAGCTGTCCCTGCTGTCTTCCACAAAGGCCCAGGCATCCAGCGCAAAGATACGCATGCGCGGGTCGGATAATGCGTAATCGTTCAAGCCAGCAAGCTCTGGGTGATCCCGGAAAAGTTCCGTCACGCGCGGATCCAGATCGACAAGGGTGACAGATTTCACATCTGGGTATTTCAGGACTTCGCGGGCGGCCATGCCATCCCCGCCACCCAGGATGAGCACATCTGCGCGCCGCGGTGCTTGAACCATCGCGGGATGCACCAACATTTCGTGGTAGCGATATTCATCTGCGGTATCAAATTGGATAGAGTGATCCAGAAACAACCGGGTACGGTCACGAAACCGGGTGATTGCGATGTTTTGATACGGCGTGGTCTCTGACAGGATCAGATCATCATCAAACAAGGCCGCATCGGCCACAGACACCCAGCGTTCCGCTTGCACCAGCCCCAAGAGCATTATCCCCAAAGCCCCGGCACAGGTCAATTTCAGCATCCAGGCAATGCGGTCCCGAAACATCACAATCGAGATCCCGGCAACCAGCAAGTTCAGACAGCCAAAAACCAAACTCGCCGACATGAGCCCCAAATAGGGGACAATCACGATGGGAAAGGCAAGTGAGGCCACCAAGGCGCCCAGATAGTCCACACTTAGGACATTTTCAAAGCGGAACTTTGCAACGCCAATCTCTTTGAGAACCCGAGCGATCAGCGGGATCTCCATCCCCGACAGAATACCGACACTGCCCAGCATCAGATACAAGATCACGTGAACCTCGCCCAGATAGGCATAAGCCACATACACAGCCGGGGCCAACATCCCGCCAACAACGCCAAGGGCCACCTGCACCCGTACAAATCCGGGCAGCGCGTCTGTTGCAAAACGGGATAACCACGCCCCCACGCCCATCGTGGCCAGAAACACCCCAATGACAAAACTGAACTGACGCACCGTGTCACCAAGCAAATAGCTGGACAGCGTTGCCGCAATAAGTTCGTAGATCAGGCTGGCAACCGACACGATCCAAGTGGCCAGCAAAAGCCACACAGCCTGCCCATTCGCAGGGGTGGTGGTCATCAGGACACAATCACCGCCGCGATGATGATGGACAGCGACAAAAAGACCGACGCAATCAGGATCGCCAAAGCGGTGTTCTGATCAGTCTCAATTTCTTTGATGATGGGAAACGGTGAAAACGTGCGGATCACCCACCAACAAATGCACAAGATAAAGATCCCGAGAAGGGAATAGACAAAGGTCGATACGATCTCTGCCATCGACACTGCTGAAAATAGATCCATGACTCTGCCTCTTTGCTATTTCACACGGCCGCCAAAACCGCTTCCGACACCGCCAACCCGGACCGAACGATCCAAATCGCGGCTTTCCTGCCAAACACCATTGATCGACAAATAATACCCGCCCCCCAAGGCAGCCACCGAGATCAACACAAATACCGCACGCACGATCATTTAGTCATCGCTCCAGTCGCTGCCCCGCATGCGCCAATAGTGATGCAGGACCGATCGTGAATGGTGATACAACGCAAACAATCCAAAGCCCAGCGCCACCATCAGCATCCAAAAACCACTGATGACACCTTGTCGCGTGGTCACCGTGACATTTCGCACCGCAAATCCAATGCGGTTCCAAGTATCGGATTCCTCGACATCCACTTCCAACGTGTAGGTGCCCGCCTGACGGGGAATAAACCGCAATGTGGATGCATTGCGCCCCTCGCTCCACGACCCATCAGCATCACGGCCAGAGTATCTCTCGACCGTGCGACCAGTTTCAAAAACCGGGATGTCTTCTGGATCCGTCAAGGTTAGACCAATAAAGGCCCAACTGTTGTTCACGTCTGCGCTGATCTTAACAACAGCCAAACGGTTCGGATGCACAATTTCAAATGGAATTTCTTTGGGAAGTGCGCGCACCTTAAGTTCATGGATGTCGGAGTTGGGAAAAGACAGAATGGAGAACATCACCGCCATCAAAAGCGCCACAACTGCAAAACCCGTTGCGCTCCATTTCAAGAAGCCTTCATGCGCGCCTTTGGCATACGGCTTTAACGGGTGTGTCCCTATTGCGCTTGGCGGCGTGTCGATGCCAAAAGCGGCAAAGGTCTCAGCCGCAGGAAGATATTGCGTGATGTGCACTTCTTCTTCCATTCCCGTCGCACGAAAGCTCAGCATACGATCTGATGAAATCGCCGAAACCGTGTTGGCCAGCGTGTTCATGCGTGGGCGCCAATTGAATTCCCCCTCGATGAAGGTCACCCGGGAGGCGGTGGTTTCATAATACTGATACCGTGTGTTGCCACTGCGAATAACGGGGCGCGTCTCTGAAATCTCAACGCTGCTAGGGCTGATCCAACTGGGTGAGGTTCCCAATCGATGGCGACGGGTAAAGGTCACATGGCCACTTTCGACCGTCAGGTACCCATAGCCATGGGTGGGTGAAAACACTTGATGGTCAACCCACTGCCAGGTGCTGCCACGCCAGCTTTCTTCCATTCCCAAGGTGCCGATGATGGTAAACGGCACCCCTTCTATGAGACCTTCCATGCCAATGCGAAAGGGGCTGTCGGGCCGCGCCACTTCGGAAAATGTCTGCAAGACTTTATAGTCATCCTGCGCGTTCAATTCAGACCCGCAATAACCACAGACATGCACTTCCACACGTCCACCGCCCAAGACATCCAAACCTGCACCACAGGACGTACAATTGATGCTTTTTATGTCTGGCTGTCGGGTCATGTTACGCCCCGAACCTGAAGTTCAAACGGGTCAACCCATTGGCCAATATACCAATCCGGAGTTCCTGCGGAAAATTCGCCGGACAACAACAAACCGTTTTCACCCTGGCAATTCACATAGGAATATTCCGACCCCACATACAAAATTTCAGGAAATTCGCCCCGCACGGCAATGCAGGTGGCATTGGATCGTTCTGTTACCCGAAAAGGTTCGCCATAGGCAATCATGGTCTCACCCAACCCGGGTTGCGTTGCCGAACTTGGGGCCTCCTTTTCAGGCAACCGTTCTTGCAGAACAATGTCCCCTTCATCAACCGAGATCCAAACCTCGCCACCTTGTCTGGTGAACGCAAAATACTCGTCCCACCATCCGCGCCCATAGTCAAAGCGCGCATGCCCCAGAATATCGCAGACATAAGTGTCAATTTGAACCGTCTGTCCCACTTGAAAAAGCAGGGGCGCGTCATGCATTTCGCCGCTGTTGCCTGCGTTTTTCAGATGGTCCCCAACAAGATACAGCGTCGTTGTGCAAGACGCACATGTGGTCATCTTGGCCGTCGCAAAACGTGGTTCCTGCGCATATCCGCAATTGGGGCAGTTCATGTCAGCCATACATCAAATCTAACGAAGCCCTTCCCTAAGTCCAAGCGGTAACACACACGTCACGATACTTTTGCTGCGAATGATCTGGTGTCATGCAAATTTGTATGCACGCGAACAGTTAAAGTTCTCAACAAACAAGTTGCGCCAAACTTGATCCCTTAAGGGCCGCCTTAAGTGTCTTCTGATTAACCCATAACAAACGATGCACTCGGACTGTGGCAAACGACAACACATAGGACAAACATTGGAAATCATATTGCAGCCCGGCGATATTCTTTACCAAGAGGGTAGTCCGGCCGAATGTGGGTATATCATCGAAACCGGTGACGTGATGCTGTACAGCGATCACACTGGCGGGCGGATTGATTGCGAACAACGCGGGGCTGGCTCGATCCTGGGAGAGCTGTCCATTCTGACAGGGCAGCCGCGAAAAGTCACAGTCGAAGCCATGACACCCTGTCGCATTTATAAAATCTGCCCTCAAAAGATTATGCAGAAATATCAGTCTCTTGATCCGATCTTGCGCGCCTGTATTGAAACGTCGATCAACTTTACGGCGCATTTCAACGCGCGCGCTCATCCAAACGATCAACAGGCGCCTATGGCTCCTAAAACTCTGAAAAACGCAGAGATGCTCATCTCTCAGATCAAAATCGAAGAGGACATGCTGACCGGTTTAGAAAATGACGAATTTTCAATGCACTATCAACCCATTGTCGCAATCGAAAGCGGCAACATCGTTGGGGCCGAGGCGTTGATGCGGTGGCGGCACCCCCAACTTGGTGCAGTATCCCCAGACAAGTTCATTCCAATCGCCGAAAACATGGGATCCATCAATCAACTCACGGATTTCGCGCTGGAAAAGGCTTGTGAAGCGCTGCATCAGGCATATTCTTTGCACCCGGATGCCGCATCGCTATTCATGTCTGTCAACGTCTCGGGGGCTGATTTGGGGCGCGCCGACTTCCCTGACCACTTGGCGCATTTGATGGATCTTCACGACCTCGCGCCTCAATGCCTTAAGCTTGAAGTGACGGAAACCGCCTTGGTTCCCACAGGGGACACATCCAAAACAGTGTTAAAGCGGCTTCGCGACTTTGGCTGCGGTATTTCCATTGATGATTTTGGCACGGGATATTCCAACCTTGGGTACCTCAAATCTTTGCCTTTGACCGCGTTGAAAATCGATCGCGCATTTGCCGGTGATGCATATGCCAATGCGGTCTCTCGGGGAATCGTCAAAATGTTAGTGGGGTTGGGCCGCGAATTGGGTGTCGACGTCATTGCGGAAGGCTTGGAAACCGTGGACGACGTCAACACCTTACGCAGCCTTGGGTGCTGCTATGCTCAGGGGTATTACTTCCACAAGCCTCTGATCTTGGATGATTACATCCAGCAGCTCAGCCGACAATTCAAAGGCAAAAGCCAAGTCGCATAACGCAAAAGAACGCCATTTAGGGTCCGAATTCACCGAACTTTAAGAGAGGACCTTTAGTAATTTCCGATGACACGCGACCAGAAGGGGCACGCATGACGGGACAGTTCCAATACCCCAAGATGTTGGCTGAATTCTTTGAACAAACTCAGTCATCCGATGTATTTGAATTTCGCTCCAACAATGACCGCCTTAGGTTGACCCCAATCCCCATGCCAGTGACCAAGGTACCCCCAGTTCCAGAACCACCTGCGCCACCTGCCCCTCCGCCGATCTTGTTCAAATCTGTACGCAGGATCAAATTGCCTGCGTCACAAATTCCAACGGAAGCAGCCCGACCAGCGCGGCACGAGTTTGTGCCTTTTCAGCAGTAGTTATTCTGCGGCCAAGGTATCCTGGGCCTTTTCCACGCGCACAGCTGAAAACTTGAATTCCGGGATTTTTCCGTAAGGATCAATCGCGGGATTGGTCAGCACATTGGCCGCCGCTTCGACATAGGCAAACGGCACGAACACCATATCCGGTGCAATCGCGCGGTCCGAACGTGCCATGATTGTAATTGCACCACGTTTCGTGGTCAGCGTGACCATGCCCCCCGGCTCTACGCCGAGTTTGCGTAAAGTGGATGGGTGCAGCGAACAGTTTGCTTCAGGCTCCATCGCATCCAACACACTGGCTCGGCGGGTCATGGACCCCGTGTGCCAATGTTCCAGCTGACGCCCAGTGGTCATGATCATCGGGTATTCGGCGTCGGGCATATCATCGGGCGGAATGACCGAAGCAGGCGTGAACCGCGCACGTCCTTCGGGGCGCGGGAAGCCGTCTCCAAATACAACCGCTTGGCCGGGATCTTCTGGCGACAAGGACGGATAGGTGACGGCCTCGCCTTCCAGCCGAGCCCATGTGATGTTGTCGAGACTACGCATGTTCACTGTCATTTCGGCAAACACGTCGCGCGGATGCGTATAGGTCCACGGCAATCCGCAGCGTTTGGCCAATTCGACCTCGATCCACCAATCCTCGCGTGCCTCACCTGGGGGCGTCACCGCTGGCCGCACCATTTGCACTTGCCGGTTGGTATTGGAAACCGTGCCGGACTTTTCGTACAGGGCCGAGGCGGGCAGAATGACATCTGCATAGTTTGCAGTTTCGGTGATGAAAATATCCTGCACAACCAGATGGTCCAACAAAGCCAAAGCATCGCGTGCGTGTTCTACATCCGGGTCCGACATCGCCGGGTTTTCGCCCAGGATATACATCGCCTTGATATTGCCCGCGTGCACGTCATCCATGATTTCCGTGACAGTCAGGCCTTTTTCGTTCGAAAAATCGCCCGATCCCCAGACTTCGGTGAACGCGCTGCGCACCCCGTCGTCTGTCACTGTTTGATAGTCGGGCAAAAACATTGGGACCAATCCCGCATCAGATGCGCCCTGAACATTGTTCTGGCCCCTCAGCGGGTGCAAACCGGTCCCGGGACGCCCGACATGACCCGTCATCAACGCAAGAGAGATCAAACAGCGCGAGTTATCCGTGCCGTGAATGTGCTGCGACACACCCATGCCCCAGAAAATCATGCCCGATTTGGCCCCCGCAAAGTCCCGCGCAACGGCGCGCAAGGTCTCTGCCGGAATGCCACACAAGTCTTCCATCAGCTCCGGCGCAAAGCCTTTCAGATGCTCTTTCTCAGCCTCCCAGTTTTCGGTGTAGGCGTCGATATATTGCTGATCATACAAGTGTTCTTCGACAATCGTCGCCATGATCGCGTTCAGCATCGACACATCGGCACCCGGGCGGAATTGCAGCATGTGCGTAGCAAAGCGTTTCAGTGCTTGGCCGCGCGGATCCATCACGATCAGCTTGCCGCCACGTTTGGTGAACTGCTTGAAATAGGTCGCCGCAACAGGGTGGTTTTCGATCGGGTTAGCCCCAATCACAATCGCCACATCGGCGTTTTCGATCTCGTTAAAGGTCGCCGTCACCGCGCCAGAGCCAACATTTTCGATCAA
>CALHST010000394.1 GCA_938038825.1 uncultured Paracoccaceae bacterium
CCGGTTTTTTCCGCGTAATCTGTCGATGACGTTTCGGTCGTGGATAACGCGTCTTGCAAGGCGCTGCGAATGTCTGAATGGGCCGTATCAGCGGCGTGTGACAATGCCGTGGTGAGATCCGCTCCAGACAAGATTTCGGTGAGCAGTGTCTTAAACGCGGCCGAATATTGCGCTGCGATGACATTTACATTGGTGATTTCCATTGCAGCAGTGTCGTCATCGGACCTGGCCGCCAGAATTGCCGGCAATCGGGTGAGTGCTGGCAATTGATCATCGTCAATACCGGTGGGCGACGTTTCCTGAACAATGTTTTGCAGTGCGCCACGGGTTGGGCGGTCGATGTATCCTGTGTAGGAACCACCGGGACCAAAATGCGCGACAAACGCATCTTGCTGGGATGTGACGTCAAATTGTCCCCCGTCCGCGATCATCGCGGCAATCGCAATTCGCAAACATTCGCCGTATTGCGTGAGATCTCCATCCTGTCTTGCGCTATGCGCAAAATAGCTGGGGACGCCTTCATAATGGGCCGCATCAATGGGAGTAAACGCTGTGTTGCCATCGTTTGCCGCAGCAATGTCAGTCAGTCTTTGAGGGTCGTAAATCCAATGTACACCCAAGGCCGCTGCATCTGCGACAAGGGCCCCGAATAACATTTCGGCACGTGGATTGGGCGACATATTCAGATCCTTTTAACGTCCAACGTGAGCTGAAGCTCACCTTACATTAATTCTACACTGTAGGGTGAGCTTCAGCTCACGCACACTGGAGATCCAAAAAAATGAACGCAAGCCATAAATCTGTGTGCCAGTCTTTGGTCACGGTGTTCAACGGGCATGCACGTGATACATCTCACGCTTTAAACCCTTGGATTTGACCTTCACATCAGTTCAGGTCATTTAAGTCGTTCACATGTGATACCGACAGACCCAAGACGGGCCTTAACTCCCCAAAAGGAGCGCACCATGATCATCGAAATCGTTCAGGCCTCTACCGGGGATTCCCCACAATGGATTCGAGACGCATGGGTGGGGATGCGGCTGCCAACGACGCAAGATCGGCCAGTGTCGATGCCCACAGTCAGCGTGCAGTCCGGGCCATCCTCATTACTGGGTCAACTTTGGCATTTGCGACGGGGCAAAACAGAACGGCGTTATGGATTTGTTGTGAACGCAAAAGAGGCGATTGGGTTGCTGGCACTGGAAAACGAAGACGCCGCCCGATGGTGGATCGAAACAAAACCCGGTGCTCTTAATCCGGCGCAAGTTTTGATGTTTGATGCCACTTGCTGTCGTCCCATTGACCCCGAAGCCCCCGATATCTGACGCCCCGGTCCATGGGGCACACGGAATAGCCCCATCACACCGTATAACATGTACGCGTCTGGGTTGATTTTCCCCGTGCCATTGGAAAACCCGGATGGTAGCGTCCTTGAAATCGAAACCACATTTTATGCTATTTGATAAAGGATTGCCGCGTGCCTGATATTGAACTTTGGCAGCTGTCTGCTGCTGATTTGGCCGAAAAAATTGCCCGAAAAGACATCTCGTCCCGCGAAGCAGTGCAATCCAGTGTCGAGCGAATGTTGGACAAAAATCCAAGCGTAAATGCCGTGGTGAATGACCTAAGCGACACCGCGCTGCAACAGGCGGCTCAGCTGGACGACATCATGGCAACATCAGGCCCCGTTGGCCCCCTGCATGGTGTCCCTGTTACGATCAAGGAAAACATTGATCAAACCGGAGAGCCGACGCCCAATGGGGTTGTCGCCTTTAAAGACGCGGTTGCGCCTGCGGACAGTCCATTTGTTGCAAACCTGAAGCAAGCGGGCGCGGTGGTTATTGGGCGCACCAATACGCCTGAATTTTCTTTCCGTGGCACCACCGACAACCCGTTACATGGACGTACCTTCAACCCTTGGAACGATTGGGCAAGTGCGGGTGGATCTTCGGGTGGGGCGGCGGCGGCTGTGATGTCTGGTTTTGGCGCTATTGCGCATGGCAATGACATTGGTGGGTCCTTGCGGTTTCCGGCAACCTGTACCGGTGCTGCAACCGTCAAGCCGGGTTTGGGGCGCACGCCTGCCTTTAACCCATCACAAACATCAGAACGCGGTTTGTTGGCGCAGCTGATGTCCGTTCAAGGCGTGATTTGCCGTGAAGTGCGTGACGTACGGCTGGGCATGCAATCTGCAATCGCCTACCAACCTCAGGATCCTTGGCAAGTGCCTGTCCCCTGGGCCGGTTCTGCAGTAAACGGGCCCATTAAGGTTGGCTTTTCCGCTGAAACATATGGGTTTGATATGGATCCCGCAGTTGCAGAGGCGTTATCCACCGCAAAGACCTGTCTTCTTGATGCGGGCTACCAAGTCGAAGACATCCAAACCCCAAACATGTTCGAAATTGGCCGTGACGGCATGCGCAGCTTGTTCGGTGAGACCAAAGCGTTGCTTCAGCCCGCTATGCGCGAATACGGAAGTGCCGAGTTTAACGCGTATTTCGATCACTGCTTTGAGATCGCTCCGCCATATGAAGGCGATGAACTGCTGGCCGCGATGGGCAAACGCTCTCACTATGTTCGAGAGTGGACTGTGCTGTTGCAAGACTACCCGCTTGTTTTGACGCCTTTTCTGCTGGCTCCGACATATGCACATGGCCGGGACTATGAAGGTCGAGCCGGCGTCGAAGAGATCATGCTGAAGGCGTTTTATTCCTTTGCGATGAATTTCTTGGGGCTTCCTGCTGGCAATATTCCCGCAAACTACAATGACGGATTGCCAATTGGCGTTCAAATCATCGGCCGTCGCTTTCGGGAAGATATGATTTTGGATGCATGCGAAGCGATTGAAGAGCGCGTGGGGATTATGGCGCATCGCTTATTCGCAAGGGGCTAGGGGAAACCCTGGGGCTCAGTGCATGCAAGACGTCGTTTACATGTGTTCAAGCGCCGAAAGAGCGATTTTTGCAAGGCCCTTATCCAGGGCTTTTCGCAAATGATTGTCAGATCGGATTAAGACAGAGGCGCGGTTGCCGTCGCGCCTCTGTCATTTTTTCTTAATTGTGGGCCAGTGCCATTGGCTTTTGCACCCAAACTTCGACACGACGGTTTACTTGGCGGCCCGGACGCGTTTCGTTGCATGCCAGTGGAGACAGCTCGCCATAACCGACAGAGCGGGCAATGATGCGATCAGCAAGTTCTGGGTATCGAGACACCAGCGCTTGGCGCACAATCTCGGCACGTTGCAATGCCACCATCAAGTTCAGGTCGGCACGGCCAACTGAATCCGAGAAGCCCATGAAGTAAAACTTGGATTTTTCATATGCGTCGGATTTCATCAGCTTTGCGAGAAGCTCCAGATCTTCGTAATCTGTTGTGTCCAGATCGATAGAACCGCCACCAAATCGAATAGTGGTCGACAGGCGTTCGGAATAGGACATCAGACGCAACATTTCGCGGGTCGCTTGCATGTTTTGATCCGCTTCGGACCCCATAATGGCATGGGTGACACGCAAACCTTGACGATTCAAAGGTTCTGACATGATTTCGCGGTTCACAAAGCCCGATTTCGTGATCACGCTCTGGGCGTCATCGGATGACACGAAATCTGCGAAACCGCGCAGCCCATCGTGCGCAATTCCTGCGTTGTGATAGAAATAGACTGGACGTGCCAGGGGATATTCTGCCGATTTGATCGAGAAACGCGTTGCGGGAACGCGGATGCCGCAAACGCCTTCGATGTCCAGCGCGTTCACACCTTTCCGGTGCACAAAGCTGGTCAGTCCAATCGCCATTGGATCACTGCGAACCGCTGCCGCGATCTCGGAATCCGAATTCAGGATGATCACATTTGGGGCCAGTTTCTTGCGATGTGGCGCCATCAAGACTTGTTGAAGTAAGCTGCGAGAGTTGCTGTCCGCTTCGCGCATATAGACGTTGATAACACCCGGTTTGTGATCGAATGTTTTCCAGTCCGAGATTTCTCCCGAGAATACGCGCGCAATGTCAGCTTCCGCCATGGCTTGGATCGGATTGGACGGGTGCGTAACAACAAGCAAGCCATCATACGCGATGACGTTTTCGGTGCTTTCTGTGCGCAGCTCGCCAAGGCCTTCGTCAATGGCGGCTTGACGTTCTGTGGCTGTTACGGGGCGGGTTGTGAACGCCGCATGCAATTCGCCTTTGATCAACTCCTTGACGCCCATGTCAGAGTTGGAGTGAATGAGCGAGATCATCAGATCGCTGTCATTCAAGCGGTCGATATCAAAAGTCGTGACTTTCCCGAGGTCGTCTTTCCGCTTCATCCCTGCGCTTAGGTCACCGAAATAGGCACTTGCCAGTTGCGGGATCAAATGCGCGGTAACTGTGCCAGACCCTGCGATCCGCAGGTCAGTTTGTTCCGACAGGATTGCGGGACATGCGTCACCGGTGCAAACCGACTTGCGGGCTTCGACCACCAGATCGCCCATGTTTGTGCGTAAAGTGTATGTGACACCATCGTAAGAGATGATTTCGCCGCGGATCGTCGTGTTCCCGTCCACGCCGCTGATTGTGACTGTTTGCGCACCTGCAAAAGATGCGAAAAGTGCTAAACTTGAAGCTGTTAGTGCCGCTGAGATATGTTTAATCATCATAATAACTTCTCCTTTTCTCTTGGAATTCAGTTCGAGCTAACTTTGTTCCAGAGTGACCGTGCCTTTTGACGTGCGTTTAATGAGTGTGCATAGATCCGCACGTTTGGGATCTCGGCTATTTCGCTGGCCATAAACCAATCAACAGCTGCCAGCGCGCCATTGTTGCAATAGGTGATTACGTCGTTAAATTCCCAATCCAGGTCGGCTTTTTTAATGCGCATAAAGATGCTTTCATCAGATGCGGCTGTTGCCCCTTCTCCGGTGATCAATTCGCCCGCTTCGAGTGTGAACGAACCGTCCAAAGACGCATTTTCCATAATTTGATGTAGGGGACGCGCGTCCAAGAGTTGGGCGTTGCTGGTCCCATTGAGAACGCCATCAACGTCTTCATGCGTGGCAAGCCACTTTGGATCGAGCGTTGCCTGGTAGGAAGATGTTTGAATTGGAACCTGCTTTTGAGACAATGCGCCACCGTTGTCCGACCACCCTGTGATCCCGCCGTTCAAGATTGCCATGTTTTCGATACCGGCGCTTTTCAAAGTCCAATACACAAACGCGGCCGACCCGAAATTACCTCTTGCTGCACTAGAGTGTACAATGATCACGGGTGCTTGGCCCGTGATGCCAGCCGATTGGATCAGGCTGGACAGGTCTTCGTTCGTTGGAACGGACAATGGATCATTCCACAGTGCACGCCATTTCCCATATGGAACGTTTACTGCGCCAGGAATGTGGCCCGCTGAATAGCTGAACGTTGCTTTGCGGGCGGATTCATTTCGGATGTCCATGATATAGGGTTGCGTGATCTCCATCAGAGTTTGCAGATCGTTTGGCCCCAGAAGTGGTGGAATTTTAACTTGTGGCGCAACTGGTTGGACTGGAGCCACCTCAAATTGCGCAGCTTGTCGTTGTTTGCCAACGGCGGGAACTGCACAGATCGCGACCGCCATCGTTGCCAAAACTGTTCGAACCATAAGCTTCATGTGTGCCGACCTTGGTTGTTAAAATTACATCAACTTATTGTGAAGTATCTTGCTCAACTTGGGCGTGGGTATGTTCGTTGTTAGGCAATATTTTGAGCTAAATTTGTCGAAAATTTTGCCATAATCAGTTGTTTTTAAATGCAAATAAATTGGCTAACTGTGTCGAATTCGGATTGGCGCTGAATACGTGTCAGCTTTGTGGCGGTTTGGTAAACAGCCGCACGGCCAGCGGCGCACCCAGAATCACAACAAAGATGCGCAACATGTGGTGGGCCACAACGAATGCAACATCCGCCCCAACAATCAGCGCCAAAACAGTAAGCTCAGCCTGTCCACCCGGTGCAAACGCAAGCAGTGTTTCTTGGCCAGGGGCAAGACCCGTGCCGTAGATGAGTTCGACAAACACAATGGTCAGAACGATCAGAATTACGCAAAAACCCAGCCCAGCCGCAAGATCACGCCGTACCTCTGTGAGGGTGATGCCTGCGTATTTTGACCCAACCGTCATTCCAATGAAGAATTGCGCGGCCCAAATTGCCTCTGCCGGGGGGCGGTGATGTAAGACTCCTGTCAGCGCCAGAATGGCCGCTGCGATGAGCGGCCCAAGGATGGATGCGCCAAAAAGTCCAACGCGCTTGGTGATTTGCCAACCAAGAATGGCGCACATGACCATCAACAGCAGTTCGGACACGGGCACAGCGCTCGCGGGTTCGCCGGGCGGGTTGCTAAGATCTGCATCCCAAATGCCCTTCAACAAAAAGGGCAAGGCCACAACAATCACAAGGACTCGTGTGGCATGGATCAGGGATAAGATACGCGGATTGCCCCCCGCCTCTTCGCCAAAGACAAGCATGTCCTGCAAGCCGCCCGGCATCGCAGAATAATAGGCTGTGGCGAAGTCATATCCCCAGATGCGCTGGAAATAGGGGACCCCTAATCCCCCGATGCACAGGATCATAACAGGGACCAGTATCAGCGTCGGCCACATCGCAGGAAACGTCGCAATGACGGCGGGTGTGATTGTGGCACCAACAGCAACCCCAAGGATGGTGCGCATACTGTCGTTCAGCACAGGAATGCCTTTAAGCGGCACACCCAGAAGTGCTGCAACCAGGCACGACACAATGGGCCCCAAAAGCCATGGCAATGGAAGGTCGACCCACGTGAACAAAGCCACGCCCAACAGGCCGATCGCAAAGGCATAAACGACGGGCTTCATAGTGCGAAGCATGGTGAAGTTATCACCAAAGGACAATATCTGACGACCCGGTTGCCGCGACGAGATGCAGATGATTGCAGCAGTGTGTCTTTCGAAGACGTGAGGCGGTTATGTGACGGCCAAGATACGGGCATTCGGGAACTGAGCGTCGATAGTTTTGCTCCATACGTCCACGCGATGTTTGGGCATAAACGCGACAATGGATCCACCAAAGCCCCCGCCGGTCAAGCGTGCGCCCTCTGCACCCGCATCCAAGGCCCCTTGGACCAAGGCATCAACTTCGGGCACAGAAACTGCGTAATCGTCCCGTTGGGAATTGTGGCTTTCGATCATCAATTGCGCGAAAAGTGCCAAGTCTTGGTCTTGCAGTGCGCTCACAGCCCGCAAGACACGGTCATTTTCCGTCACGATGTGGCGCGCGCGCGCGTTGATGGGAGAGGGCAACGCATCCACGCTAGGCAAGTCAGACAGACCCAGATCGCTCAACATCTCGACACCCAGTGCGGCGCAGGCTTCGTGGCATTCGGATACGCGCTTTTCGTACCCGTCTTCGCTGAGTTTGTGAGACACGCCGGAATGCACAATCACGAAGTGATGGCTGTCTGGCAGCGCGGCGACTTCGGAACGCAATGTGCGGGTATCCAAAAATACTGCCGTGCCGGGTTCGCCGACGGACACACTGTATTGATCCATGATCCCGCAGGGCACACCCACAAAAGCGTTTTCTGCCTTGCGCGCAAGTTTCGCGATGTCGACATCTGACAATTTCATTTCAAACAAGGCCGCTGTTGCGCGAATGGTGGCAACTTCCACGGCCGCAGAACTGGACAAGCCGGACCCAATCGGAAGATCAGTCGAGACCATGACTTGCAGGCCCTCCTTGACCAAGACCCCGTCCAATAGATGAATTAGGCTGCCAATCACATAATCCGTCCAGTGATCCGCCGATCTGTCGGACAGCATGCGTTGTTCCACAGCATCAAACGCTGTGCTGGATATGTGAACTGTACCTGCTGCCCCGCCAAATCCAACGGCCACGGCAGTGCCCAGTGTCAAGGGCATGGGAAGTACAAAACCGCCGTTATAATCCGTGTGCTCACCCAGTAGGTTCACCCGACCAGGGGCATAGGCCGTTTGAAGGGGTGCTTTGCCAAACACATTTTGGAAGCGGTCCTTCACACTGTGGATCAGATCGTTTTGTGCCATGTCACTGACCCTTACTTGTTAACTTATAGTGCACAAGGCTTTGCGCCCGTAGCTGTTCAGCAGCGGTTTCTGCGGTCAGATCGCGTTGCGCCTCGGCCAGCATTTCATAGCCGACCATGAATTTACGAACTGTTGCGGATCGCAGTAACGGCGGAAAGAAATGTGCGTGCAATTGCCAATGGCTGTTGTCCGCGTCGTTGAACGGTGCCCCATGCCAGCCCATCGTATAGGGAAATTCTGTTTCAAACAGATTGTCATACCGAGTGCACAGCGCCTTTAGGATATCGGCCAACGCATCCCGTTCGGCGTCGTCCAAGTCTGGCAACCGGCGGACAGGACGTTTTGGCAAAAGCAATGTCTCGTAAGGCCATGTGGCCCAAAACGGGACCACGGCGATCCAATGCGCGTTTTCCACGACAGTTCGTGTTCCATCAGCACTTTCCAATGCGGCATAGGACACAAGCAAGTTGTCTCCGGTCGCATGCAAGTGATCGCGCTGTGCGTCGTCTTCAGCCGCAATTTCGTTTGGCAAAAAGTCAGACGTCCAGATTTGCCCGTGGGGATGGGGATTGGAACACCCCATTATGGCGCCTTTGTTTTCGAACACCGCGACCCATTGATACGTTTCGCCAAGCTCCGTCAGTTGATCAGACCACAAATCCACCACACG
>CALHST010000395.1 GCA_938038825.1 uncultured Paracoccaceae bacterium
GCGAAGCGGCCGGTGGAAGCGACACTCACCGCATCCGAAAGCTCACTATTGGCCAAAAGGTCTTGGGCCATAACACCGACGTAGCGCGTTGGGTCTTCGTTTCGGTAGCGCCACGAATAGATCCCGACGCCCAAGGCAGGATGGTGGCCAACAAGGTCAATATCTTGTTTGATGCGGATGTCAGAACCAATCGTACCGCCCTTGCTTTTTTTGATCTCTTTCCAATCGCTATTACGAACGTCATAATTATAAACCGCGTCTGGTTGGAAAGTACTGAGATCGTAGCGCACTTCGAAGACGAAATCTGATATTTTGGTGATCTGGGGTTTTCTGCCACCACCGATGGTGGGGGGCCGCCCCTTGGCTTCGTTGGCAGCTTCGCCAAGCGCATACAAGTTGAACTGCCTGCGGAAATCTGCATTTCCTTTCCTAAGCGCACCAACGGAACGAACATATCTTCTGCGGTTGGACGACGTTCCTCCGTCATTCTTAAGCGAGGCAGCTGCGCGCAAAGCGTGCTCGTTCAGCAGGCGCATATCCCCGCCCAACGCAAACCCCCATTCTTGCACATTACGCGGAGCCGCGAGGTTAACATTAACAACTTCGGCTCCTTTGCTATCAAGTATACCTTTCAAACCTGTCAGAAAATTAGCGACTGTCAGTGTGCCGACCGTCCCGAGCGCAGCCGCATTTTCCCTAACCGTTGCGCCAAGTGCCGCCGCATAATTCGGTACGCCATCGCTGACACTACCAGAGGAGAAAATGGCGGAAGCACCCGTACCCGCACTTGACTGACGTCCGATCCAGTCCACCAGAGTTCCCGAGACACCCTCTTCCGGAGCAAAGTCCTCAAAGTTCAAGTTGCGCGCAGCATTCAAAGCAGAATCACCTATGTTAGCAACGACACCAGCAGTCGCGGGCGCTCGGCTCGCTGCCAGCGCTCGGTTCATGCGGGATCTCCAGAGCTGTCCGCCGCTGAGCATTACCGAAAAAGACATTGCCGTGAACATCAATGCAGAGAACCCTGATTGAAGCCCTCCGAGAATCAATCCCTTAATGTTAGACGAGTTCGGTTTTGGCTTAACAAAGACTCCTTTGTTTTCCCCTTTTTCGACCGCTGCGGTCAGTGCCGAAAATGCATTGTTGATATTTATCGTATTGGAATCGGCTTGCAGTGATGCAGCGTAAGCTTCGTTTAGGTCAGAGACAGTTTCAAGAAAGTCAATGCGTTCTTGACGTGATGGCTTTGGCGTATCAAGTCGGCCATCAGCGACAGTC
Source organism: uncultured Paracoccaceae bacterium (assembly GCA_938038825.1). GTDB lineage: Bacteria > Pseudomonadota > Alphaproteobacteria > Rhodobacterales > Rhodobacteraceae > Aliishimia. Next base: position 1,279 of record CALHST010000395.1, read on the forward strand.
CAACCACCACTTTTTTCCCATTGTTCAAGCAAAGCCCGTGACGCGGAGTGTGCATTTTGCGCGAGCGCGAATAGCTCTTGCCCGGGTTGAATGCCGGATTGTCGGCTCGAACCTATCCCCCTAAATTTACCTATTCGACTTTTCAGTGTGGTTGCCCGACCTCTGATACGGTTCGGTGCAGGAGCATCTGTCGGCCCCTGCACAACATTGGCCTTAGGTCTGCCGGCAGGAATGCTCGCACCCAAACCGCTCGTCCCAATAATGCGACGGGTTTCACGGACATTGTCCCGCACACCCGGATAAGGTTGCCCAGCCCCATTGACGACGCGGTCTTTCAGAACGTTGAGTTTTCCTCTGATTGCCCCGGCGAAGCCCGTCAACTGCTTTGGCGATTTGTCGAGCCCGGCCATGTGCTGCAGATCATTTGAAATTCGAGCGATCACTTGCATAGCGGGCGAGTCGGCGCCCGTTTGATTAAAGACATCGGGTGCAAGCCTATTAAACTTGTTCACAAAATTCCGAATAGCCTGCAGTCCTTTGCCCGCGATTTCTGGCATTGCGGGTCGTCCCCGGACCGGAAGTTGCAACAACAATTCATTCAAAAATGCGTCTGCTTTGCGCACAAAATTAGAGTAATCCTGCGAAATGTTCGTAGCTGGGAAGCCGCGGCTTTTGTCGAGTGGGAAATACTGAACCGCTTGCAGCTCCTTGGCGCGACGATCCAGCTCTGCCAGTGGAAACATGGCTTCTACTAATTCCCCGTCGACAACATGGGTGTCATCAGCGTGTGTGCTTTGCAGCGCTCCTAAATCGACGTCCTTACCAGCCGCGCGCTGATCCAGCAAAATGGCGACTTTGGCCCCGAAATCCCCTTTCGAGAATTGGCCCGTCAATGATTGGAAAAACCGCTCAGCAACTTCCTCGATGGCCGTACGCTTGAGCTCGGCCGGATTGGCCTCCAGGCTGGTGTCGAACTTGATCGTCCCGTTGAGCGCGGTCGCACCCGTCAGATGAGCGCCATCTTCGGCGACCAGCCCATTGACGGCTTCGATCACCGTACCGGTGTCCTTGCCAACAAGTCTTGCAACATCAGCAATAGTTTTGACATCACCATTTCTGATGCTGTCGATAATTTCGCCAAACTTCGAAATGAGTGCCTTGGCCTTTGTCGGTAACGTTTCAACGTTGGTACCGCTGAGGCGCAAGGCGTCTTTGAGGCCCTGAGCGCCGCCTGTCAACGGTGTGTCGGACGCGGTAGAGCTACTGGAACCCAGAGCGTTCATTTCTTCGAGCATTCGCTCTAATTCGACGGTCTTGCGAACAACTTCCTGAGCCGAGCCGACATCTTGGTTGGCATCAGTCGCAGACCGCTGAGCTGTATTTTCTGTTGGTGTCATTGAATTGTGAACTAATTCATTCATACTTGCATTCCTTCTGAATTGCGATTTGAGACATGCAGATGAATAAAGGCTACGCACATGTTGCAACGCGCCAAAGATCAAGCGACTACCTAAAGAAACTGGTCTTACGGAGCAAAATGCGTAGTCTCGGACATGGCTTAAGCCGACATTGTGTGCTCGCGAAATGAGTTGTTCCTAGTTTCCTAGATGTTTTCCTAATTCAGTTTCAACTTTTGTCGCCGTATCCCAATTGGTCAGAATGGCAGGTGAGATTTTCGTTTGTTTTAAGCGGTACGTTTTGCTGATATTTTTCACTTTGTATCGCTAAATGCCATACTGTGTCCTTTATCAGCATACTGTGATTTTGGATCTTTAACGGTTTCGTGCCGTCCCAGGTGCTCGTTTAGGCGATTTTCATTCAAGAGAGGAAACTACAATTTCCATATTCATAAACAGGTACGTCACAAGAAAAACGCGCCCCTAAAGGGGCGCGTTTTTAATCTTTTAAGGTGTCGGTCGATTTATAGGTTCAGCTTGGAATCGTCATTGTAAATTCCGACCAGTGTATTCATTTTGCCAGTGAGCATGTTCATCGTATTGTAGATTTCGCCACGATGATCATCAGAGATATCCTCGCCCGCTGCAACAGAGCTTAGGATTGGTTGAACACCATCCCAAAGGCCGATAATCTCGTCCAAACCCGCCAAGATGACTTCGTTGTCTGTGGCCTTGATGCCGGCATCAACCATCCCATTGCGAAGCGCGTGAACAGAAGCATCATAGGTCTCGCGTGCGGCGGTCATTTCACCGATTGCAGCATCAGTATTGAAACCTGACGTTGCCAAACACACATTTTTGGAAATGCGCTGGGCTAACATACGCTGGCGACCTGCGATATCGATGGTTAAGGCATCATCCTGTTGCAACGC
>CALHST010000396.1 GCA_938038825.1 uncultured Paracoccaceae bacterium
GCCCGGCAACGGGCCGACTTTGCTGACCAGAGTCATGCCGTTTAGCCGCGTCCGATAAACGGCATCGAACTGGCCATCACAGTCATGAATTGCACATTGGCGTCCAAGGGCAGGCTTGCCATATGCACCACCGATTGAGACACGTTTTGCACGTCCATGACGGGTTCTGCTTTAATGGACAGATCTGCCTGGGGAACGCCGCTGCCCATTTTCGCAGTCATGTCAGACGCCGCGTTGCCGATATCGATCTGACCGCAAGCGATGTTATAGGGACGCCCATCCAAAGAAATCGTGCGCGTCATGCCCGTAATCGCGTGTTTCGACGCTGTATACGGTGTCGAGCCGGGGCGAGGAACTGCAGCCGAAATCGAACCGTTATTGATGATGCGCCCGCCTTGCGGATTCTGTGCGCGCATCAGGTTAAATGCACCTCGGGCCGCTAGAAAAGCGCCGTATAGGTTCACATTCATGACGGTCAGGAAATCTTCTGGGGGGATATCCCCGATGGGGGCGGCTGGAACGTTATTCCCCGCATTGTTGAAGAGAACGTCCAAACGCCCGTGATACGCTTGGATCTGTTTGAACAATGCATCGACGCTGTCGGCATTTGTGATGTCACATGCGATCGCAGATCCGGACCCCATCAAAGCGACTGTTTCATCAAGCGCTTCGATCCGCCGTCCGGTGACGATTACTGTGTATCCGTCCTGCGCCATTGCAATTGCACATGCGCGGCCAATGCCAGAGCCGCCCCCTGTAATCAGTGCGATTTTTGACATGAATTTTGTTCTCCTTGACCTTGTGTCAGACCGATGCGTCGATGGCTTTGGACACCTAGGTGTCGAATATCGGATGACACTGTGGGTCAGCGATGCATCCGGGAATTTTCCGATTGGTGACCTGTCTTGCGACGGAATACAAGTCAGTGGCGCTGGAGCCGGGCAATCACATGAGGGAACATAACTGCGATTAGGTATACTGCTGGAGAAAAGCATCAATTGCGCGATCATGTCTTGGATATTTGAAACCGCGTTCGTGAAACCCAACATGTCCGCCGCTTTGCGTCAGCAACACTTTGGCATTGGGTGCAACAGCCGCCTGAAGGGTTTCATAGGGATCAACCGGTATCCACGGATCATTTCGCGCGTGGATCAACAAAGTTGGAATTGGCAGATCAAACATAAATCGGGTCCCTGCGGTTTTGGCATAATAGTCGCCAACATCCGTGTACCCATTTCGGGGCGCAGTAAACGCGTCGTCTAATGCACGCACAGACGATGCCGCAGAAATGGCGTTGTGCTCGTCCGGGGATAATTTTGCGCGGGAATGCAGGAATTCTGCCCGCATATTTGACATCAAATGACGATGATAGAGCCGATTTCGGCGCGCCATCAATTGGTCCGCTGCCGCGGCAGGTTCCAAAGGGGCAGACACTGTTGCAGCCCCGATCAGCAGATCCTTGGCCCAAGCCTGGCCCAGTACATTGACCAAAATATTCCCACCCAAGGAAAATCCAACTGCGAAAACGCCGTTGGTTGTCAGGTGCGGCGGCAACCCTGTCAGGACATCCCGAATGTCATCGACGCAGCCGCCAAAATAAAATCCGTTTGCAACGGCGCGCGAGGGGCCAGCTCCTCTCAGATTGAGGCGTAGAACCCGCCTGCCGCGCGCCACGTGAAAATGTGTACTGCGCCGCATATAAGGGCTTTCCTGATCCCCCGTTAACCCGTGTATGAGCACAATGAGAGGCCCATGGCGAGGGCCTTTGGGCATGCTCAACGCACCAACAAGTCTGTCACCTGTGCTATCTCGCGTGATAAATTCCAGCCGCTCGCCATCATTCAGAGCATTTGTTCGCAGGGGCACAACACTGTTGCGGATGGTTTGCAGATCGCCACCCCACCAAGGTGGTTTGTCGCGAAACATTGGATCGTCGATAGCGTGCAATGCGTGCGGTTGGTCCAAGTGTAAATTGCGCCCAAGTCTTGACGCACCTTTTGAAACGGCGCGGTCCTTGACCGCCCAAGATGTATAGAGTGGCGCGCGCAACAAGGATGGCAAGCCGATGGACAGAAATTGCGACAATTGTGCGAACTGATGATCTATCAATCAAAATTCTGTGAGTGTTGTCAAAAAGAGCTAAAAAATTGAGAATTGGCGCAATGATCCATAAAAATAGGCCAAATCACCGGAAACTATAGGCTTTTCGAAATCCAGCAAAACCCTAATTCCCCTGCTGGTTGCGGATCTCTACAAGAATGACACATTGTGCCGATTTAGGTCCATTTTTCGTCTAATTGTCGCCTTCCAGCTTTGATTGTTGGGCTTCGAACGGTGAGGCTGAACATGAAACCGACAAAACTGGACTTTATCATTAATAGCGCATCTTGCTCTGCTGCATTCCAGCTGAGTGATGCAGGGCTAACGCCTTTGAAACCCAGCACGCCCAAACTGGCGGATGCTGCCGGGCGGACCCGCGACTTGTGGGCAAGCCTTGATGCGCTTGTTCCCGACTCAGGCATTATGATTGCCAAACGTGACGACGGACAATCCGTTGCATCGCGCAAGGGCGGGCTGATCATTGAAGCGACGGGTGCCATCAACATCGGCATTATGCGGGCTGCTATGCAAAACGAGGATGCCGTTAAACCGAACCTAGCCGACGGCCTTTCCGAAGACCAACAGCCGGGGCCTAAGGCCCTGTGGAACTTGGCGCGCTGGATTGAGCAAATCGAAGCCAATCGCGTTTTGGTTGTGACGGCCGGGGACACGGAATTAAAGCTTTGGGCGCGCAAGGGTCGGTTTGGCACGGAAACCGGCGTTATGGCTTCCGATGTCGCATCAGCCGTTCTCGAGGCCGGATCCGCAAAGAAACCGATTTCCTTGGCTTATGACATGTGGACCGAGGATGCGCCTGAACTGGTGTGCGATCCGGTTGACCTGTTTTCCCGGGTGCCTTCGGACGCTGCGGAATGGGTCATGGACAACACCGGGTGCCCGCGTACGTCACCCAAAAATGCCACGCTGGAAGATGCAGCGCAGGCAGCAGCCCTGGCTGAACGCTTGTTACTTTGGGGCGAAGGACGCCCATCTGAAGTTGCGATCCTGCGCGAGGGCGGGGCTAAGGAAATTGTGGCGCGGTGCGACGCGTCTTCTCATATCTTCATTAAGACGTTGGGCTTGGCCCAAAATCATTCTCTAAATTAAAAAGTAGGTCATTCCATGCAAGACAATGTTTTTGAAACGTATCTCGCGCAATCCACTGAGGTTGAACAAGATGTCGAAGATATCCGGGAAAGCCGCAATGACCTGAACAATGCTTTGCAAAAGCTGGAAGGTGCGGTTGTTACCAACGAAGTGCCAACCATCACGACGTTGTCCGATGACTTTGGCAGCTTTTCCGCCAAAGTGGCGTTGATTGGGCAGGTTAAGGCAGGCAAAACAGCCCTTGTGAACGCCCTGTTGGGTGTGAGCGACCTGTTGCCATCGGATGTGAACCCTTGGACCTCGGTAGTGACTTCGGTTCACGTGAATTGCACACCACCAAACGGCAAACGCGCCATTTTCAACTTCTTTGACGAGCAAGATTGGGAAGACTTGGTGTCCAGCAGTGGGCGTATCGTCAAGTTGGCCAAAAAGGCACGGTTAGACTCTCAGCTGGACGAATTAACGGAACAAATCGAGGCGTTGAAGGAACGTACCGAAGGGCGTTTGGGCAAGAACTTCAAAATGTTGCTGGGCAACCGCCACGCCTTTACCAAATACGATGCTGATTTGATCAAACGCTATGTGTGTTTGGGCGAAGATGACGTGAATGAAGACAAAGAAGGCCGCTTTGCCGACTTGACGAAATCTGCCGATCTGTACCTTGAAAACAGTCAGTTCAACTATCCGGTGACGATTGCCGACACGCCGGGCGTAAACGATCCGTTCTTGGTCCGCGAAGCAGCGACACTGCAGAACCTGGGTGATTGCGACATTTGTATCGTGGTTCTAAGCGCGCATCAGGCTCTAAGTTCGGTTGATCTGGGTCTGATGCGGGTTTTGAAAAGCCTCAAAAGCAAGCGTTTGATCGCCTTTGTGAACCGCATTGACGAACTTCCCGATCCGCACAATCAAGTACACGAGATCCGCGATTATATCGCCGGGGTCTTGAAGAAACAAAATCTGGATGGCGATATTCCGATTGTATTTGGCAGTGCTGCATGGGCGGACGCCGCCATCATCGGCAATTACGACAACCTTCCAGAAGACTCTGTTGAGAGCCTGGCCGCCTTGGTGGAAGCCCGGAGTGCCGCTTTGAAGCCCGGTGCGTCGGACGATTACAACATCGACAATCTGGTTGATGTCAGCGGAATTCGCGCGTTGCGCGCCACCATCAACCGGAAAGTCTGGGAAGAGGTTTACCGCCCCAAAGTCGCGGCTGATGCGAACCGTGCGCGCCGTATTGCAGAACGGTCATTGCTGTATTTGCGCGAAGCTAACAAGGGCCCGGATTTCGAACCCAACCTGGCCGGGATCGATAAGGCCCTAAGTGAGCTTAAAACTGGCCAAAAAGGGTTGCAGAAGACTCTGGATGACTATGGTGACAGCGCCAAAGAATCCGTCAAGATGAACATGGCAACCACCTATATGTCGTTCATCAAGAAGGAAAAGATTAAGCTGACAACGTGCTTGTCCAAATCCGGAAAAGTAGGGGATTGGACGCCAGACACAGAAGGTTTGCGCACTGATCTGAACGCTGTTTATTCGGAGTTTGACGAAGAAACGGTGCAATTCTTTGGTAAGTTGAACGACAAGCTGCTCAAGACTGTTTCGGGTGCCTACAACCTTGTTCTGGGCACCAGCGAAGGTGTGCGGATCACACCGCTGCCGGTCCGCGACGCGCCATTGCCGTTGTCTTTGATGCGCACCATGAGCATTGATTTGCGGGCCAGCAGTTCATTTGATTGGTTGCGCCGAAAGTTGGACAAGTCTGTCTATCTTAGTCAGTTCGAAGCCATCGCAACGGACGACATGCGCAGCACCATCGACGAGATTTGTGCCGAAACTATCGAACTGCATTTGGGCAATGTTGGTGACAGCATGCAGGAATTCCTGCGGGAACATTTTGTGACGATCAAATCGTTGTCCCAACAGGGCGACGACGCGTTGGAAGCACAGTTAGAAGATCTGCGCAGCACAGACATCGAAACAGCCAAGCGCATGAAAGCGCTGCGGGATGCAAGCGACGTGTTGCTGACACTGGAAGCGGCGTTTTTGGATGATGAGCCCGACGATGTTGCACAATTTGGTGTCGCGACATGAGTGCCCCAGCCGCATCAAATGTCGCCCATGACGTGATCGACACGTGGCGTTCAGACAAACCTGTTGTTGGATTGATGGGTGAATTCAGCGCGGGCAAATCGACCCTGTTGAATTTCATGCTACAAGCAGAAGCGGCACCAACCAAAGTCACGGCGACCCCGATGCCGCCGACCTGGTTCACCTTTTCTGATGACGCCTATACTGTGGGTCTAACAGCTGACGGCGTTGAAGAACCTGTTGATTTGTCACGTGACGATATCGACTTTCGGGCGTCATATTTGATGATCCGCAAAGGCATGCCGAGTGATGTGCTGAAAACCTGCGATATCATCGACCCTCCGGGCATTTCAGATCCTGAATTGCGCAAAGATGCCTTGCGGTTTTTGGCGCGTTACATTGATTTTGTGGTCTGGTGTACCGGGGCAAGCCAAGCGTGGCGCCAAACGGAAAACGCGGCCTATAGAAAGTTCGCGCAGACAACCAAAGCAAACAGCATTCTTGTGATCACACGGTTCGACAAGCTGCGGAGCCAAAAAGATCGTGACAAAGTTCTGAAACGCGTACGCACCGAAGCGGGCGCATTTTTCCTGGATGTTGTGGCATTGAAAACGACCAAAGCTGCAGCCGTTTCACTTGAAAATCGCAACGACGATGAAACGGGCGATTGGGTCACGACAGGCGGTTACGGGTTCGAAAAAGCCTTTGCGAAAGCCTTGTCGGAAACCAAGCCGAAACGCGTCAAGAACGAAAAAAAGGCCGCCGCACCAAAACCGCAGTCAAAAAAGAAGAAACCCGCGCAAAAAACACCCGTGAACACAGGGTCCAGCGTGGATTTCGCGGAAGCGATAGAGAAGCTCAAAACAATACCTGCAAATTGCCTCGATTGTTCTGAAATTGATCATCTAATTGCCTCAATTGATTGCGAAAGTTTACCCAAGCGAACGGACAATCAGTCGCTGCGCGCAATAATACGGACAGACGTTAATGGGCTGGAATTTGACAGACTACTTTCGCAAATCGAGCGAGAAGTCTCCGCATTTGAGCACGGAAACAGCTTCCGTCTTGACAGCTGACGAGGACAACACCCCTCAAAAGACCCAAGAACCAACCAACCTTGAAACACCACACCCCAAAACACCTGAAAACCTTGAAAAGGAAAATACAATGTCAACTACAGATATCTCAGGCCTGAGCGACATCTCTGGCTTCATCGGCGCATGCTTGGTCGATACAGAAACCGGCCTGATGATGGCCTCCGAAGGCGGCGAAGACTTTGATCTGGAAACCGCTGGCGCGGCGAACGTTGAAGTTGTGAAAGCAAAAATGAACGCGATGAGCATGCTGGGTCTCGAAGAGAATATCGACGACATCCTGATCACATTGGGAAGCCAGTTCCACTTGATCCGCCCATTGGCAGAAACGCCTTCCGTGTTCTTGTACACTGCGTTGCACAAGAAAAGCGCGAACTTGGGTATGGCCCGTGTTCAAGTGAAAAAAGTAGAAAAGACACTGGAAATCTAATCTGATTTCTCGACACTATTTGAAAATAGAAGCGCAGGTCCTGTGATGGGGCCTGCGCTTTTCTTGTTTTTGGGTTCTGGTCATTTTTACCTCTAACACTTGTGACATTGAATTCGCTCGCGCATCAGTAGCGAAGCGCTTTATGTTCAGGGTATGTCAGTTGAATCGGAACAGCGTCCCGTCGCAGGTTCTATCGCAACTCTGACAAGACCGATGTGACTGGAGCCTGCATGTCTGATTTCACCACACGCCCCGAGATCAGAGGCACGTTTGGCGTTGCAACCTCGACCCACTGGATTGCGTCGGCTGTCGGCATGTCGATCCTTGAAAAGGGCGGGAATGCATTTGACGCAGCGGTGGCCTGTGCCTTGACCCTGCAAGTGGTCGAACCGCATCTCAACGGCCCAGCAGGTGACATGCCCGCCATCTTTCATTCTGTCAAAACAGGCAAAACCGAAGTGCTGTGTGCCCAGGCTGTGGCCCCCGTGGGCGCAACGGTTGAGCATTACACAGATCAGGGTCTGACCCTCGTCCCGGGGTCCGGCTTGTTGTCTACAGTGGTTCCCGGCGCCTTTGACGGCTGGATGCTGATGTTGCGGGATTACGGCACCTTGTCGTTGCGCGACGTGATGCAGCCAGCCATTGACTATGCCCGTGACGGTCACCCGGTCTTACCCCGTGTTGCGCATACAATTGCGGGGCTGGCGGATTATTTCGCCAAAGAATGGCCCAGCTCTGCCAAGGTCTGGACACCGGGCGGGGCAGCACCCGAACCAAACGCATTGTTCAAAAACCCAGAATTGGCGGCCACCTATGACAGACTTGCGGACAGTACCGGGGATACGCGCGATGCACAGATTGATGAGGCGCGGCGGCAATGGCGCGAAGGGTTTGTTGCAGAGGCTATATTTGCCTACCTTAAAGACGCCCATGTGATGGATGTGTCGGGGTCGTCCCATTCCGCAGTTCTGGCACCGGATGACATGGCCAATTGGCACGCCACATACGAAGCGCCGCTGAGCTATGAGTATGAAGGCTGGACGGTCAACAAAACCCACGCCTGGAGCCAAGGCCCAGTGATGTTACAAGCCCTCGCAATCCTCAAAGGGTTTGATCTGGGTGCTATGGATCCGAATGGCCCCGAGTTTGTACATATCGTGATCGAGGCTATGAAGCTCGCCTATGCTGATCGCGAAGCCTATTACGGGGATCCTGATCACAGCGATATCCCGATGGATGTGTTGTTGAGTGATGCCTATAACGCGGATCGGCGGACCCTAATCAGCGAAACTGCCTCGTTAGAGCAACGTCCGGGACGCGTGCCCGGATTTGAGCATCTTGCCGACGCCTATATCGAGCGCAGTACAAGAGATTTCAATGTGGGGGCGGTCGAGGCGCAGGAACCGACCATGTCTCACCTGACGGAAAAGCGCGGCGATACAGTGCATCTGGATGTGATAGATCGCTGGGGCAATATGGTGTCTGCAACCCCATCAGGCGGATGGTTGCAAAGCAATCCAGTGATCCCGGGCCTTGGGTTTCCGCTGAATTCGCGCGCGCAAATGTTCTGGCTTGAACATGGATTGCCGACCTCACTTGCGCCGGGCCGCAGGCCCCGCACTACGTTGACGCCAAGTCTTGCGGAAAAGGACGGTGTTCGCATGGTCTTTGGTACACCCGGCGGGGATCAACAGGATCAATGGCAATTGATCTGGTTCCTGCGGTTTGTGCATTTCGGGATGTCGCTGCAGGGCTGTATGGATGCACCTTTGTTCCATTCAATGCATTTTCAGGGGTCTTTCTTCCCTCGCGACGTCAAACCGGGTGAGATGATGATCGAGCCTAACGTGGGCCACGAGACCATCAGCGACCTAAACGCGCGTGGGCACAAAATCACCGTGGCAGAGCCTTGGACCGTCGGGCGCCTGACCGCTGCGTTGCGCGAGAAAGATGGCCTGTTAAGGGCCGCTGCAACCCCTCGTTTGATGCAAGCCTATGCAGTGGGAAGATGATGTGATCTGATAGACTGTGCCACAGT
>CALHST010000397.1 GCA_938038825.1 uncultured Paracoccaceae bacterium
GAACCTGATGTGGGACCAATTCGCCTTGCAAGGTAACGGCTGGCAGGTCGGGCCGGAAAATCCTGTGCTGACCTTAACCCCTGACTGGGAAGGCCCTGCCCCACAAGGCGCAGATCCAGTTATCACAGAACGGCGTGGCGTGGATTTGAACCCCATGAACCCAACAGTACCGGATGATCTATTGCGTTTGTCTGCATTCCTGTGGCCTGACCAACCTGACCGCCTAAAGATGACCCGGGCCGCTGCTGGTTCTGTCCCAGCACCTGTAGACCAAAACGATGCGGTCGCCTGGTTGGAACACCGATTAAACGACGCACCGACAGGTCACACCCACTTGGTGCAAAACACCATCGCATGGCAGTATTTTCCCGAAGCCATTCAGGCCAAAGGGCGTGCCCTTTTTAAAGCGGCTGGTGCAAAGGCCACGACAACACGCCCCCTTGCATGGCTTCAATTGGAAACCGATGGGGATCAACATGGTTTGGGCGGTGCGGCAATCACCTTGCAAACATGGCCGGATGGGCAGACACGCGCATTGGGGCGTGCGGATTTTCATGGCCGTTGGGTACGCTGGACGCCGTAGCGTCATGTTTGCCAGTCTGCCAGCTGCATGATTTGCTGCAAGCACCAATGAAAAAGGGGCATTCCTATGCGCAGTTTCGGAAAATGGTTGGGCCGCATTTTGTTGGTCTTGTTGATCGCAGCCATCTGCGTCGGCCTTTGGAAACGCGAAGAAATCACCCGCCTTTTGGCTGTGAATTCCTTGTTTGACGCAGACAAGATCGTCAACAATTTCAGCAGCATGGACAGCGCTTTTCTTAGCACACCCGTGCCGCGCGGTGACGGCCCTGTTGTGCCTTTGAATACAGGCACTGCAATTGCGCTGCCCAATGATGCGGGGGATTGGGTTCAGGACCGTCAGTTGACGTCTTTGCTGGTTCTGCATCGCGGTCAGATCGTGTTCGAGGAGTATTTCCAAGGCACCAGCCCCGAAGACCGCAGGATCAGTTGGTCTGTCGCGAAATCCTATCTGTCGGCCCTGTTTGGGGTTTTGCATGCCGAAGGCGCGTTTGGCTCTCTTGATGATCCGGTCGTGCAATATGCACCGATGCTCAGGGGCGGCGCCTATGACACAGCCACCATCCGCAATGTGTTGCAAATGTCTTCGGGCATTACGTTCAACGAAGATTACTTGGACCCCAAGTCTGACATCAACCGCATGGGGCGAATCTTGGCCTTAGGTGGTACAATGGACGATTTCGCCGCCGGTCTGAACGAAAGTTTTGCACCGCCGGGCCAGCAGTGGAAATACACCTCGATTGACACCCATGTGCTGGGCATGGTCATTCGCGGCGCGACTGGGCGATCGGTCGCTGATTTGTTGTCAGAAAAAATCCTGTCCAAACTGGGCATGGAACAGGACGCACTTTACGTCACAGACGGCGTCGGCGTGGCGTTTGTTCTTGGCGGGCTTAACATCACAACCCGCGACTATGCGCGCTTTGGCCTGATGATCGAACAGGACGGGATGTGGAATGGTGAACAAATTGTGCCCGCAGACTGGATCAAGGAGAGCACAACCGCATCCGCAAAAACAGAGCCCGGCGCCTATGGTTATGGATATCAATGGTGGATTCCAACAGGGTCTCAGCCCGGCCAGTTCATCGGACGTGGCATTTATGGGCAATACCTCTATATCGACCAAGGGCGGGATGTTGTGATCGTCATGACCTCTGCAGATCGCAATTTCCGAGACCCCGGTGTGGATATCGGCAATATTGAGATGTTCCGCACAATCGTAGAAGGGATTGCACAGTAACATGGAACCTGAAGACAGCGTGAATGTACTGGATGGCCCGCTTGAGGCGTGCTCTTTCGGCCCTGTGACCGGCTTCTTTCGCGACGGGCATTGCAATACCTGTGCTGCCGATCAGGGAAGCCATACTGTCTGTGCGGTGATGACGGCGGAGTTTCTGGCCTATTCAAAATATGTAGGCAATGACTTATCCACACCCCGTCCAGAGTTTAACTTTGCAGGGCTAAACCCCGGCGACAGTTGGTGTTTGTGCGCATCGCGGTTTTTGCAAGCCCATGACGAAGGCTGTGCGCCGCGTGTGAACTTGGCCGCCACACACAAGCGCGCGTTGGACATCGTTCCTTTGGATATTCTACAGCAACACGGATCAGGACTTGCCTTGGGATAAGTTCGCCCAAGAGAACAAAAAGCCCCGCAAACAATAACGTGTGGGGCTTTCCGCATCCTGTAGATTAAGATTGAAAGCCTAGTCGCCTTCGCCCATATCCATGCCAAGCGCACGTGCCACGGTGAAGATATCTTTGTCTCCACGACCGCACATGTTCATGCACAACAGATGATCCTTGGGCAGGTTTGGTGCGATCTTCATCACATGTGCCAAGGCGTGGCTGGGTTCCAGTGCAGGAATAATGCCTTCCAATTCGCAACACAGTTGGAACGCTTCCAGCGCTTCAACATCGGTGATCGACACATATTGCGCGCGACCGATGTCATGCAGCCACGAATGTTCCGGCCCAATGCCCGGATAATCCAATCCAGCCGAGATCGAGAACCCCTCAAGGATTTGACCATCATCATCCTGCAGTAAATAGGTGCGGTTACCATGCAGCACGCCCGGACGACCACCCGTCAAAGACGCGCAATGTTCCATCTTTTCGTTCACACCTTTGCCCCCGGCTTCGACGCCAATCACATTGACAGATGCGTCATCCAGGAACGGATAGAACAAACCCATGGCGTTGGACCCACCACCAATGGCGGCGATGATCGTATCCGGCAAGCGGCCTTCGGCTTCGTGCATTTGCTCTCTGGTTTCTTTGCCAATGATCGCTTGGAAATCACGCACCATCGCCGGGTACGGGTGCGGCCCCGCCACTGTACCAATGCAATAGAACGTGTCGCGCACATTGGTCACCCAGTCGCGCAACGCATCATTCATAGCGTCTTTCAACGTTCCCCGGCCCGACGTCACAGGGATCACTTCTGCACCCAGCAATTTCATGCGGAACACATTGGGGGCCTGACGTTCTACATCATGTGCGCCCATATAGACAACACATTGCAAACCAAACTTCGCGCAGACTGTCGCCGTAGCCACACCGTGTTGGCCTGCCCCTGTTTCCGCGATGATCCGGGTTTTGCCCATGCGACGCGCCAGAATGATCTGCCCCAGCACGTTGTTAATCTTATGCGCACCGGTGTGGTTCAGCTCGTCTCGCTTCATGTAGATTTTTGCGCCGCCCAGATGATCGGTCAGGCGTTCTGCGTGATACAATGGCGACGGGCGACCCACATAGTGTTTCCACAAGAAGTCCATTTCTGCCCAGAAAGAGTCGTCGGTTTTGGCTTTTTCATATTCAGCCTCAAGATCAAGGATCAAAGGCATCAACGTCTCAGACACAAAGCGTCCGCCAAATTGGCCAAACCGCCCCTGTTCGTCCGGGCCGTTCATAAAGGAATTAAACAGATCGTCCGCCATCGTACTCTCCCAAAGGTTCAGGCGGGTAAGTCACACAAAAAAAGGGCCAAGCGCAAGCCCAGCCCTGATGGAATTCGATGTCTTTTTGCGCTTAGGCCCGTCTGCGCCCCAGCGTAAGCAGCCCAAACGCACCAGCAAGCAAAGGCAGCGATGCCGGAAGCGGCACAACCGAGATCTCACCCGCAATTAAAATGCCCTTGGTCCCCAAAGACGCCCGGTTTTCGATATCAAACGTTCCCGTGCCACCAGTGGCGTTCCAACCAAACAAGCGAAACTCGGCATTCGTGATCGCGTCGAACTGCGTCAGGTCGATAACAGCCGTTGCCGAGCTGTTGCTTGCAACACGTGTGTCCGCAAAGATTTGCGTTTGCGCGGTGATCGCATTGGTGATCGCATCGCGCAAAATAATGTCCAGCGCGATAGAAACCGGACCCGTAGGTGATCGGTCATACCCAAAGCTCAACGATGTCAGGTCATAGCCAATCGCGGACTCAAAACCCCAATTTAGGAAGTCACCCGTATTGGACGCCTCTGCCTTGGAACCATCAATGGTCCAACTGCGCGAATTGTATGTTTGAGAATTGCCCAGAAACGCGTTCAGACCGGACCCACGCGTCAGATCGGCCGATGTAACACCAGCACCCAGCGCATCCGCAGATAGGTCGCCACCCGTAGGAGCGGAGGTAAAGGCCGCAATTGTCGCGGCGTTCGCGCCAGCTGCCGAAAATGCAGCAAGGGTTAAACTTAAAAGTACACGCTTCATCATACAGCTTCCTGTTCAGGCCCCGTTGCATCGCATATCAGTTAATTTTCTGGCAAAACAATGGAAGAAAATCGGGAAAATTCCCCACAAAACCCCATTCTCGCAAAAATGACGCACCGTCAGGTTATCCAACCCGCCCCAACGTCTGTTGAACAAAGGCCTGAATAAGGGACGCGCTTTTTTGCCCCGGCGCAGTTTCAACACCAGAAGACACGTCTACTTGCGTTGCATGTGTCGCTGCGATCGCAGTGGCCACGTTGTCGGGTGTCAAACCCCCAGCCAACATCCATGGGCGTGTCCAAGTCCGTCCCGCAATTAATCGCCAGTCAAAGCTTAACCCATTGCCCCCCGGCAAATCGGCGTTTTTTGGAGGTTTTGCATCGACCAAGATCTGATCGGCAACGGCTTCGTATTGATCCAGCTTGAGGAGGTCTTCGGCGTCAGCGACACCCACAGCCTTCATCACCGGCAAACCATAGCGCGTTTTGATCTCACGCACACGTTCCGGGGTTTCCGCCCCATGTAATTGTAGAAAATCCAAAGGGACCGTGTCTATCAGCGGATCAAGAAAAGCATCATCCGCATTTACGACCAAAGCGACTTTGGCCAGCCCAAGCGGAGCATCCACAGCCAATGCTTGCGCCATCTCCATCGTCACGTGCCGTGGTGATTTTTCGAAAAAGACAAACCCAGCATAGCGCGCACCGGCTTTTGCAGCCGCCGCAACA